>DUQJ01000175.1 GCA_012837865.1 Clostridiales bacterium
AAAACATAATAATAAATAGATATTAAAAATCATTCTTAATTATAGAAAGAAGGAATCTATATGAATATAAAAACTAAATTAAATAATTTATTATCAAACTTAAACATATCAGTATTACGTTATCCAGTGACAATACTATCATTAATTATATTATCAATTTTTAACTCAGTAAATATAGAAAGTTATAACGATTCGAATGAATTTATAATAATATCATTGATAGTGAGTGCTTTCCTATCATTAGTTGTTCAAAGCTTTTATGAAAAGTATAATTTAGAAAACAAAACAAGATGGATATTATATGGTGCAAGTACAGCAGTCTCATTCATTTATTATATTTTAATAAAACAGTCACAAAATGATGTGCAACTTTATACCAAAACTTTAGTTTTGATATTTATATTATTATTATTATTTTTATTAATACCAAGTATAAAAAGTTCGATTAATTATAACCAAAGTTTTTTGGCATTTTTTAAAGCAAGTTTTTTGTCTTATTTTTATGCAATAATAATTTTAATAGGAACATATTTAATTATAGCTGCGATAGATACTCTTATAGTGTCAATAGATTATACAGCATATGCACATTTAGCTAATATTATATTTGTAATTTTTTCACCTATTTATTTGTTGTCGTTAATCCCTTTTTATCCTAGTGTTTCAAAAGATAAAATAGAAGATACTAACAATGAAAAACTAGAAAAAGCCATAGAATGCCCTAAGTTTTTAAATGTATTAATATCATATATACTAATACCGATAATTTCAATATTTACAATAATATTAATTATATATTTAGTGGGCAATATAGGTGAAAAGTTTTGGACAGATACAGCACTTGAACCAATGCTTATTTCTTATTCGATATCTGTATTAATAATATATATATTAGCAAGTAATATTAAAAACAATTTTACGAAGTTATTTCAAATGATTTTCCCAAAAGTTTTAATTCCGATTGTTTTACTTCAAACAATTGCTTCTATTATTAAAATTAATGAAAATGGAATAACTTACGGTAGATATTATGTAATATTGTTTGGTGTTTTTGCTACTATTGCAGGTGTTTTATTTAGTATTATTGATATAAAGAAAAATGGTATTGTAATAGCTGTATTGATTGTACTCGCAACAATATCTATTACTCCACCAGTAGACGCATTTACTATAAGCAAATCAAGTCAAATTAGAATTTTTGAATCGGTATTAAATAAAAACAATATGTTGGAGAATAATAAAATAATAGCAAATTCTAATATTAGTGAAGATGATAAAGAAATAATAAGGAATTCAATTCAATATATATATTATATGAAATACTATAAAGAAATTGAATATTTATCTGATATGGAAAATCAATATAATGATTTTGAAAACACATTTGGTTTTAAAAGATATTTTGAATCAGAAGTTAGCAACAATTATTATTATGTTGATAAATATTTAATTGAAAATAGTTTTATCGATTTAGAAGATTATAATTCTTTAGCTAAGTTTGAAATTTATACTAGAGAATCTGGAATGTATGAAAACAGACAAATTATTATTAATGGAAAAACGTATTATTTTGATTTATCACATATTAATATTGATCATACAATAGATATAAGAGAAGAAAACAATGATTTACTGATTAGTTTTAAATTAAATGATTTGTATGATGAAGAAAAAGATTCTAGTAATAGTAATAAACAATATGAAATGGATATAGATGAAGCAAGTACAATATTTGAAAATGAAAAGATCAAAGTTAAAATTATAGTAGAACGATTATTTGTTACTTTATATGAAAATGATAAAGCAGATAATTATAAATTTGATGCATTATTAAAAATCAAATAGTTTAAGGAGAGAAGAACTTGAAAGAAATAAGGATTGCTAAAAATGCAGGTTTTTGCTTTGGAGTAAAAAGAGCAGTTGAAATAGCAAACAATGAAAAAAATAAAAGGACCTATACATTAGGTCCTTTAATTCACAATGATGATCTTGTAAATAAACTTAAAGAATCAAATATTTATTCAATTGAAGTAGATAATATAAATGAATTACAATCAACTGATTCGGTTGTAATCAGATCACATGGCGTTACGGCTGAAGTACACCAAAAGCTTAAATCATCTAATGCTAGGATAGTAGATGCAACTTGTCCATATGTTTTAAGCATACATAAAAAAGTAATGAGATATTTTAACGAAGGATATCAAATTATTATCGTAGGAGATAAGAATCATCCTGAAGTAATAGGAATAAATGGATGGTGTAATAATACTGCAATTATAACTAAAACTGGTGATGAATTAACTGATATCTCGGATAAAGTTTGTGTTGTGGCACAAACGACTGAACGACTAATAAATTATGATAAGGTTGTGGAGAAAATTAAACTAAAAAATATCGAACTAATTACTTTCAACACAATATGTAATGCAACTAAAGAGAGACAAGAAAGTGCTGAAGAACTTTCTAAAACTGTAGATTTAATGATTGTTATAGGGGGTAAGAAAAGCTCGAATAGTAGAAAGTTGTTTGAAATTTGTAAAATAAATTGCAATAATACTATTTTTATTGAAAATAAAAAAGAGCTACCACTTGATTTACTAAAGGACGAAAAAAATAAGATAATTGGAATTACTGCAGGAGCATCAACTCCAGACTGGGTTACAAATGATGTAATTGATAAAATACAATCTATAGATAAGGATTTATAGTCACAATATGCAAAGCAAACAAAAATAAACATAATTTTTGTTTAAAATATTGTGACAATATATCTTTACATTTTAATGCTTATGATTTAAAATAAACTTACTCTATATTCTATGTTTTATATTTCTTTATTATCTTGTTTTTATTTATCTTATATTTATTAATCTTATCTTTTATCTATACTCACTATCTGTTATCCTATCTATTCTTACTATGTTAAAATCAAAAACTAATAAAATAAGGGGGAGTTTTTTTGAAAGTTGCATTCTGGAGCAATTCATATAAAAAATGTAATGTAACTAATAATATGGCAGCAATAAGTGTAGCAAGTGCTTTGATTTTGCCGTATCGGATAATGTTATTAGAAAACTATCTATCACCAAACAATATAGGTCAGATATTTTCAAATAATATATCAAATGAAATAAAAGAGAGTTCAAACTATTATAATGATAATTCTTGTATAGAATCAATTGTACAAAAGTCATATGATTTAAATTATAATTATGAGAACGTATCTTGTATCAAAGAAATAATCGTTAATAAACTATATTATTTACCTCAAGGAAATATTATTAACAATGATTTGTTTGATTATGAATTTAATAGAAACATTGATTGTTTGATAAATTATGCAAATAATTTTGCAGATATAAAATTCATTGATACTTCACCTGAAAGTAGTTTAAGTACAAATACGATACTTGAAGAATCGGACTTAATAATAGTTAATATTTGTCCTGAAGTAGATGAATTAATAGATTTTTTTATAAATTATGCTTCTTTAATATCTAAATCTATTTTCATAATTAATGTCACAGATGTTACTAAATGCAAAAATATTTTTAAGATATTTCAAAAGTATGGGGTACTTGAAAATAAAGTAGTATTTATACCATTCAATGAAATGCTTATGTATTCTAATTATAATGGATCATTAATTGAATTTATTTTATTTAATTTAAATAATTGTAATAATAGTAAAGATATTTTGTTTTTTAAATCATTAAAAAAAGTTGTTAATTTAATATTTAAATCATTAGAACAATCTGAATTATCCGCAGAATTGGGTGAAGCAATTTGAATATAAACAATTCGTTTCAAATAATTAATCTTTTAATTCTATTTTTAATCTATATTCTTTTATATCACATTCTTCTTTATTTTATAAATCTAATAATAAAACCACAAAAATTAAGATTAAAACCAAATTTATACAAGAACCACAAAAAGATCACTAAAAAAAACTTAAAAAATAATAAGGAGTAATATATGCATAATATAAGAAGGATGGCTAAGCCGCTAATCAGTATTATTATTTGTATAATTGTTATTATACTATCTTTTACAGCATCATATTTTTTATATATTAAACATATAAAAGAAGACTACCAAGCTGAAATAGATAAAGCAAATCAGCTGATAAATGAAAATAGTAAAACTATATATCTTACAACAAAAGATCTATACCCAGGTGATGTTATTAATGATAATAATACTATAGAAGCAAGTGTTTTTACGAGTATTAAATCCGAAGATTTAATCGATATAAATGATTTGGGTAAGCCTATTTTAATAAATATAAAAGGTAACATGCCAGTTTATAAAACAATGTTAAGTAAGAATTATGTTGAAAATGATTTACGTGAAGAGCAATTTGAACAGTTTTTTCTTAGTGTGAACTTAATGGAGAATGATTATATTGATTTAAGAATCTTATATCCTAATGGAGAAGATTACATAGTTTTAAGTAAAAAATCTATAAAGGATTTATCATTGGAGAATAATATATGTTTTCTATGGTTAAACGCACAAGAACAACTGACTATATCATCTGCTATTGTAGATTGTTATTTAAATGAGGGGACTAAACTCTATACTAGCAAGTACATTGAACCTAATATTCAATCAGCATCTATAACTACTTATTCTCCATCGTTAGAAACAATGTCTTTAATAAATTCTAATCCCAATATTATTAATATAGCAAAAGAAGGACTTAGTGAAAAAATAAGAATTGAACTTGAATCACGTTTATATGATTTTTATTTAGCTGATCCAATATTAAATAATGAGGAAAGAAATGTTATTAACGTAGAAGAGGAGGAAGAGTTTTATTATGTTGACTAATAAGAAAGCAAAGGTAATTGGATTTTATGGAATTGATATTTATGATATTATATTATATTCAGCATCCCTAATAGCTAATATGGGGAAAAGTATTTTATTAATTGATAATTCCGAACATAAAGCTTTGAGTTATTGTATCAAAACTCCTAGTCAAGTTAATTTAAAGGAAAATATAATTCATGATAGGGGTATTGATTTTATAATTGAGAATTCTTATTTAAAATTTATATATGAATATGAATATATATTTGTAGATTATGGATTCACTACATTCTCACAAGAAATATATCATTCAGATAAAATAATATATATAACGGATGTGCAATTACATAATATTGATAGGATTATTAAATTTGATAAACTTACTATGGAAGACAATACATATTTGGTTATAAGAGATGTATTTAAAAAAGATAACTTTAAATATATTATAGAGTTATTTATAGATAATGGCTTGGTTATTGATGGCTATAGTACACTTAATGATGGTTACCTAGAAAAAAGAATGAGAGCTTCAATACAATTTGGAAAACGATTGCAGTATAAGTCCTTATCATATATGATCCAGAGTTTAGTGGAAAAAATCTTAACAGATATTTTAGATATTAGTAAAGAGCAATATAGTGTAGCCTATAGAAGAATGAAAAGAGGTGCGTAATTGATAGTATCTTTCTGGAGTCCTTTCAAAGGTCAATCGAGGACATCAAGCAATGCATTGATAATATCTATAATGAAAGTTATAAGATATCGTAAAAAGGTTTTATTGATTAATGCGGATAATAATAGCTATATTGAAACTGCTTTATTTAAGCAGAAAGATAGTAGTATTTTTCATGATATCGGATTAGATGCTTATTTAAGATATATGAATACTGGTAAAATAGATGAAAAGTTTATTCAAGATATTTCATTCTCGTTTTTTAAAGAATTGTTTCACTTTCTACCCTGCAGCAATAAATCTATAGCTGAATATAAAACAAATTTATTGAATTCAGAATTTGAAAATTTTAAACTTCTTGAAGAATATTATGATTATATTTTTGTTGATTTACCTAATGGTAATAACAAAGTTGCAGAGTATTTTTTAAAAAATAGTGATAGTAACATAATTAACATTACACAGTCTAAACATATATTTGATAAAATAAACAATAATTACATAGACCTATTTGATTTAAATAATAATTCTAGATTTATTATAGGAGCATATGATAAAGATTCTATTTATAATATTAAAAACATTATAAAACTAATGCCATCATTAAATAAAAAACTAGCTGTAATACCTTATAATATTGAATTTATGGATTCTATATCTAATTCAAAAATAATGAGATTCTTACAAAACATTAATTTATCAGAAGATGATAGCTCTATAGATTTTATTAATAGAATTAATGAAGCTTGTAATATGATTTCACTTATACCTAGAAGGGAGTAATAGCAGGATGTTAAATATATTTATAATAATAGTAGTCATTCTGATCTTAATATATTTCCTTTACAGATTTATTAAAAAAGATAGAGTTGAGATAGAAGATATCAAATCAGAAAATATAACAGAAAACTTATTGATAGAAGGAGTAAAGTTAGCTTTTGATGAAATCTTAAATAAGAATGTAGCAGATTTAAATTTAAATAAAAATGAAACTCTAAAAAGAGAGAATATGAAAAGTATAATTAGGAAATCTTTAAGAGTTTGCTGTCATGGGGATAAAGGTGCAAAGGAATATATAAAAGATTATATTAAAGATATTATACAAAGAAAATATCAGATTAATGAATTGAATATAGATAATATTATTGATTTTGATAATCCGAATAATTTAAATAGTCAAGATAAATTTGAAATTTTGATTTATAAATATAAAAAGGAATTTAGGTATGAGGGTTTAAAGAAGCTAATTGATAAATATGAGTTGGATAGAGTCAAGCGAATTAACAAAGAGGAATTTTATGATATTACAGAAAATGATATAAATAAGATATATCAAAAAGAAGCCCCTAATTTATCTTATGTAGATAAATTAGAAATAATAGCACAGAGAATATATCAAAGGTATAAGGGATTAGGTGTTATTGATGAAATAAGAGATATGAAGATTGATGGAGTTTCAGGTGGAATATCTGGTATACCTAATGATTTTTATTCATATGAATTAGATTACTTTAATAACATGGATATGCAAAAACTAAACTCTTTTAATAGCGTGTGGATGTTTTATAAAGGAAAAACCATAAGATTATCATTTCTAGGCTTTGGTTCTCAAAGGGAATTAATAAGAGTGTGTAAAAACATATACAGGCATGGTAATCCAGGACAATTAAGCCAGGCAAAGGGATTTATTGCAAATGAAATGAAAGATGGTTCAAGAGTTGTTACATTTAGACCACCATTTTCAGCAAGTTGGGCTTTCTTAGTTAGAAAATTTGATAGTATTGAAAGAAAAGATATTCAGTTTTTAATTACTGATCCAGGATGTGAAATGGTAATCTTATTAATAGAATTTTTGGTAAAAACATATCAGGATATTATTATTACAGGTTCACAAGGATGTGGAAAGACAACCTTAATGATGTCATTGCTACAATTCTTTAATAGAAATTGCAACCTAAGAGTATATGAGTTGATTTTTGAGTTATTTCCACAAAAGATTTATCCAGATATGAATGTATTAAGTCTAAGGGAAACAGATACTGTATTTGGACAGGATGCGTTAGATATAATTAAAAAAACAGATGGAGATGTAACAATGATAGGGGAAATAGCTACCTATGAAGCGGCTAATTGGTTAGTTGAAACATCTCAGGTTGCTAGTAAATGTGTTTTAGCTACACACCATGCGGTAACGACTGAAGATTTAGTAGATTATTTTAGAAATGCAGCTTTAAGGCATGGCGGGTTTAATGATGAAAGAATAGCCGAGGAACAAGTTATTAAAGCTATAAACTTTGATATACATATGGTGAAGGATAGAAACGGATATAGATATATTGAAAGAATTACAGAAATTGTAGCAGTAGAAGATGACTATATATCAGATGATCTAAATGAATCAATGCATAGGTTTTTTAGAAGAATGAGTACAAAAGCATATAGGAGTGTTGATATTGTAAAGTTTTCAGAAGGAAAATACCATATTGTAAATCCCCTAAGTGAAAGTAGCAAAGAAAGAATGAGCAAGTATATGGAGGAAGATAAATTAGTGCAATTATATAATAAAATGGATAAAGCAAAGGAAAGTTTTGCTTATGAATAATAAGGAAGTTATACAATTGTTATTGCTAATGTTATTTGTTTTTATAGTATTATTTTTTTATTTTATATATCTTGCAAGAAAACAAATTAGGGATAAAGATGAATTCACAATATTTGCTAAAGAAAAAAGTGTAAGGGAAAGCCCTATTAATGAATTATATGTATTTTTTTCTCGTTGGAAATTAAGTAAGAAAATAATTAATAATTTATATAAACAATATTCAATTATACTACCAGGTGATCGTGTAAATATTATTCAAAAGACTATGACGACTGCAATAATAATGTGGTCAATAGATGGATTAATTATTCTATTTTTATTTATTATCCAACCAAGTTTATATTCATGTCTTTTAACAATTCTTTATATATACATTATAAACAATCTGTTTATAACTTCTGTATTACAAAACTCAGAAATAAAATTATTAAAACAATTTGATAAATGGATTGGTGATGTAAGGCACAATTATCAAGTTCATGAAATGATTGATGAATCAATCTATGAAACATTAGATAATACAAACTATCCAATGAAATTACATTCTAGTAAAATATTTGAAGTTCTAGATAGTGACGATATTGAAATTAATGCAGAAAGATATAATGATGATGTCCCAAATAGATTTTTAAAAACTTTTTTAGCAATTTGTATTATGATACAAAATTTTGGAGACAAAAAAATTGAAAATCAATCTTTGTTTTTAACAAATTTAAAGTATTTAAGACAAGAAGTAGAAATAGAGATAATAAACAAAGACAAGGAAAAATATTTGTTTTCTGGGACAGTATTTTTATCAATTGTGCCAATATTATTTGTAAAGATAATTCAAAGATGGGCTATATCATCTTTTGAGGAGTTAAGAAATTTTTATCATGGTGCAGCTGGAACAATTATTTTATTTGTAATATTTATCTCTACAATTCTATCTTACAATATGATTTGTAAATTAAAAGGAAATAATAAATTTGAATTAGAAAACAATTCATATCTTAAATTTTTATTAAGAGTTCCATTTGTTTATAAGATTATTGAACAAATAACAAATAAAAATTATGGGAAGAGTTTGAAATCTGAAGAATTACTTAAAAAGAATGGAGAAATAATAACAGGAAAAGAATTTTTATTAAAAAGAGTAATATATGCGATTATAGCATTTGTTGTTTGTATAATTTTATCTAATTATATTCATATAAACAATAGAAAAAATTTGATAAATAATGTAGATGTTTTAATCAAATATAATTCAATAACAACAGAAGAACAAGTTGAAAAAGGACAAGAATTATTAATCTATTTAACAGAAAAATATAAAAATAGTAATGTAGAGCAAGAAGATATTTATCAAGAAATTATTAATGAGAAGGATATTAAAAATAAGGAGTTTATATTAAAAGTTTCTGAAGAAGTATATAAACGAACTTTATCTTATAAAAAAGAATATTATAAATGGTACGAACTTATAATTTCAATAATGATTTCAATAGTGGCCTACTATACGCCATATTTAATACTATTGTTTATGAAACGTTTACGGCAAATGCAAATGGAAGATGAGGTTATTCAATTTCATTCTATAATACTTATGCTTATGTATATTGAAAGAATGACTATAGATAAAATTTTAGAATGGCTAGAATCATTTGCCTTGATATTTAAACCATCTATACAAAACGCTATTAATAATATGGGCTTCGGAGAATTAGAGGCATTAGAGGCATTAAAAATTGAAGAACATTTTGAGCCATTTGTAAGAATAATAGAAAACTTAGAGATATGTGACAGGATACCTATACATAAGGCTTTTGATGAGATCGCTTTGGAAAGATTAAATTATCAAGAAAAAAGAAAGTTAGAGAATGAGAAATATACTAATAATAAAGCTTTAATTGCAAAACTATTTGCATGGATACCATTTACTATAACGATTGGTTTATATCTTATAGTTCCTTTCATACTAGAAGGGTTATCACAATTGTTAAATAGTTTGGGTCAAATTGGAGTTTAATACTATTAATTAAAAAGAAAGGTTGGTTTTATGGATAATTCATTAAAAGGTTTATTATTAGCAGCGGGTGTGATTATTACATGTATTGTAGTTTCGTTAGGTTTTTATATATCTAGGGAAGCAAATGCTGCAGCAACGAGTGGGGTAGGTCAAATAAGCCGTATGAACAAGGAAATATCAGAATCAGATAAATCAATGTATGATGGCCTTGTTGTTACAGGTGCAGAAGTAATAAATGCAATAAAAAAGAATAGAAAAGAAGATGTAGCTGTAGTGGTTGAAACAAAAAAAGCTGGTAGGGTGTCATATAATAGAGTTTTATCAGGTGATGATTCATCTATTGGTGGAGAATCTTCAGCTTCAGTTGTTGAGGCACAAAACATTACAAATAATAATTATATAAATCAAAATGCTCAATTTGTTGGCACAGTTATTAGAGATGTAAATGACACTATTATTGCTATTAAATTTGTACAAGAATAACTTTATACAGGAGTAATTATGGAAAATTCATATGATTTTTTTATATCTTGCACTTTAGTGTTGATTTTGGTAGTTGCTTTATCTTTATTCTTTTTTACATATAGAGAAATTAATAATAATATTGCAGTCACTAAAAACAAAATAGAGAATACAAAAGAAATGTATATTAATTAAGGAGATAGCTATTGGAATCATTTAATAATATGTTGGCAATTATGATCGCAGTTATATTGATGTTTATATTTCCATTATTATATTTTGCTCAAAAACAAGATATGATAACCCAAATTTATGTTTCTAATGAAACAACTAATTTTGTGAATAATATAAAAAACAAAGGTTATTTAACATCGGATATGTATCAAAGATACATAGAGAATATTGGTAATACAAACAATGTATATAAAGTTGAAATTAAACATTCCCGTAAAATGGTTAATGCAGAATATGATGAAGATTCTGGAGAGCTTTTAGAGGAATACTATATTGTATATATTGATTATTATGAAGATGAAATTATACAAGCTTTGTCAGAGAATAATATTTATTACTTTTCTCAAGGTGATTATATAAGTTTGAAAGTTAGCAATAAAGTGCCTACTTTAGCTTCTAAAATAATGCAGGCTTTATATAAAACCAATATTCCTAATGAACAAATTTTAGTTACTTATGGAGGTATGATCAGAGATGAAGCCTGGTAATATTTCAATTATATTTCTTATTATTATAATCCCCTTTATATTTATTCAAGATATGAAACTTAATGCATTAACAGCATTGTATAATAATAAAGTTGAACTTGATAAATGTTTTGAATCAGCTCTTGATGATGGTATAAATAGCCTTGTAGAAGTGGATAGAAATAGACAAATAATTTTACATAAAAACAATGCTGTAGACCAATTTTATACTTCTTTATATTCAAATTTTAGCGTAGTTGGAAATGAAAATTTTAAAAATCAATTAAAGATGTATATTCCAATAATTTTAATCACAGACAATGATGGGTTTTATATATTCTATTCGATTACAGAGATAAATGAGGGAGATAAATTTCTTACTCAAAACTTTAGTGAAAAAACAACTTATTTATTTGAAGATGAACATTATATATATAATTTCACTTTGAATGATTATATATTTGTTTATAATAAGAATGGATTTAAAATCAGTGAAGGTCAATATAAAGATGTCTTAAACAATTTAAATAATTCTAGTTTAAATTATGATAATTATTATGAAATTAAAAACAACACAATTACTAATATTATTGAAAAGGAAATGAATTATTATATTAAAGAACATAATCATATTGCAAAACAATTTGGCATAGAATATGAATTTTGGTTACCAGAGATTGATAGAGACGATTGGTATAGAACAATAGGTGATATAGGCTTAATGGTTATTATGCAAGGATACCCATTCGATATGGTAGGTAATAGATATAATAGGGTAGGAATTACAGGAAGTAGAATAAAGAAGAGAACAATGTAATACTTAATAATATTTACTAAAGGTGGTGTATATGAAAGCATATAAAAACAAATCTAATAAGACGATTAATAAAACCATTAATAAAACAATTATATTTATAGTCATGATTATTATGTTTTTACAACCTTATTTAATAGTAGATGCTAATCCATCTGTTGTTAAAATTGATAAAGGGGAAATTATATTTGAAACAAATGATACACCTGCAAGTACAGCAGTTAGATGGAAAACAGTAGGTTTTACTATATGCAGAGAAAAGACTCTAGGAAATCCCAACAAATCAAGTAATAAGGCGGTAATAATGCTTGACCCTAGTTGGAAACAAAACAAATTAGTTAATGGTGTTATGAAAGTTTATTTTACTGTACCTGAGAAAGAAGTTAATAAGGCACTTAAAAGTGCTGGTTTAAGTGAGATAATTAAAAGCGGAGATAAACTTTATTTAAATGGAATCTTTAGAATAATAGAGGGTGGTACTGAAGTTAAGGGTGAACAGTATAATACCTTACAATCAATTAAAAAAGCTAGACCATGGAAAAATCCAAATGATTTTAATCAGCGATTTGATATAGAAGTAATATACGACGAACCGAAAACACTCCATTCAGTGAAACTTGAGTTACAGGTATATGAAGATGACCAGTTTAAGAAAAAGGAAGAAAAGAATTTAGGAAAGTTTAAAGTTTTCACAAAAATCAAGACTAGCTCAAAGGATATTCCAGATAAAAAAGACGGTTATGATTTGTATAGAACATATTATGTTTTAGAAGAAAAGCCTAACACCAAACTAGGCAATAGAAAAACATCTATGAACCCAAATTATTATTATGCTGATTATTTAAGAGAACTCAAATATGTAAGGGATAGGGAATTTACGGTTGAAGACGGCGGTATTAAAATAATTGCTATATATAGAAAGTTTGCATCTAAATCTGATGAAGATAATAAAGAAGTTTATATAAAAGAAATAGATGAAATTGAACCATATGGAATTATAGCAGCTGATTTCAGGTATAAGGAAAAGTTTGATGTTGAAGATGCAATACCTGTTGGAGAGACTTTATATACTAATGTTTTTTCGAAAAGCCATCTTATATCCTATAAACTCATAAGAAAATATGGTATAAAGAATTATAATATAAAAGTCTCAAAGCGTATAACTATTAAATATGATGAAACGGATCCAATAACAAAAGAAAAGAGTGCAAAAGAAGAAAGCAGAGACATTGTTAAAACATATCAAGTGTCAAGAGATTATTCTTACTGGACAATCGATGATTTTATATTATATACAATTGATAATGTAGAAATAGAAACAGATGTATTAAATGATAAAATAATTATAGAACCAAACCAATATTCTCTACCTAATATTATTTATTCTAAGATAGATAATGAGAAGTTACATATATTTGAGCCAAATTGCAAGGATATAAGATTAGAATCTGAGACATATGAAAGAAATACATTTCCCGACTTTAATTTCCGGCATATTGCTGAAACTAGTGTGGCTGAAATTAGGTGTAAAAATGACAAGTTAGTAGTAGATAATGAAATTATTATGTCTGATGAAATATGTATGGTTTCTACAAAAGACCCTATTGAGGTTGATATTAATAATCCAGAGATAGATGAAGATATATTATATATTGATAATCTATTGATTCCTAATAATAGGGCAAATGGTCATTATAAAACAAATGCAACAATAAGATATAAGCCACATTTATCAATAAACAATAAAAATCAAGAAATAAAGTTTGATGTAGAAATAAACGATGTTAATATTCACACTCCTGTTATTTGCGATGGTATGGTTCAAAACAGATATAGGGATAATCAAATGATAAATCCTGAATTAGGAATGGCTTCATTAATATTAGATTTACCTTTCTTTGCATCACTAACAACAATAGGTGACCATAGAAATTATAAGGGATATGGATATAGAGACTATTCCAAATATACGGAAAGTAAAGAAGTTAAATTTCCTTTTGATGTATATCTGGGCAAATCAAGTGATGGTAATTATATAGCTAAAAATACTTGGGTAAACATAAATAGTGATACACAATACTATATTCCAACTTGGGTAGATGAAGGGATATATACTATTAAGTTTAGGGCGAAGTCTATAAATGGGGTGAAATTAAATAAGCTAGATTCAAATGAAAAGTATGCAAATTATAATTTCGAAAATTATGTAGCTACAGATGATGTTGTTGTAAATGTGAGTGGAAGAATATATGATTTCAATTTATATGATGTATCAGATTATCCGTTGTGGGAGACTGTTTTTCGCAAAGAAGAAGGTTCAGCAGCTTTATCAGGTTATAAATATAATGTTGAAAATCTGCCACTTAGAAATGGCTCACATCCACATTATAAAGATCTGGGCAGTGTAAAACTAGGATATTATACTAGGTTTTCCGTAACTACAATAGGTAATATGAAGGGTGATAATGATTACATAAGAATAACTCCAAGGTTTTATCATATTGATAATGAAGGAAATAATAGACAGGAAGTAGACCTGTATTATTCTGAAACCATAAATAATGTTAAAAAGGTTATGGTTAAAATGGGAAGTGAATTTGATATTAATAATAAAAAATCTATAAGAACTGGTGATACTTTTTTATCTATTAATGAAAAAGAATTATATCAAACATCAGTATTAAGAGGGATTACATTAGAACATTTAAAAAATGAAAATAGAAATGTATTTACTTTTACAAATATTATGATTCCACCATCACTTAGAACATTTGTGGGATATATTGAAAATGTTCCAAACAATATATCGAAGGATAAAATAGCTGAGAGTGTACAAAGATGGTATGGGGAATACTATTTACCTAGTGAGCTATATATAACTTCAAAAAACTTTAATCTAAAAAGCTACATAAAAAAACAAGGTGGATTAACCTATAAAGAAAGCTTTTGGTTAAATGAAGGATATATAATCGTTAATTTTGATATTGAGACCATAAAAGACGGTAAAAGGCACCTGTCATATATTAACCCGATTAATTCTCAAAGCGGTTATTGTAATATGTGGAAGCGTGAAGGTTTTAAGTATGAAGCTTATGATAATAAAGGAAATATGTATGAGTTTTTAGATGGTGATTATGTATTGTATTATACTAATAAATCCGCTCAAAAAGACTGGATTTCAGCTGGAACTCATTAAAAAGTATAGGGGGAACCCTATACTTTTTTTATGATATTAAATATTGAATTTACAACAAGCCAATTCTGTGGGAAGAACTTCATTATTTGCCAGTAGGCACCACCTTTGAGTTTAAATTCAGGTATAAGTCTAAGTTTTTCATTCATACTTCGTCCGTCATCAAACCATACTATATGGGGTACTCCGTCTAATGAAGAATAATTATAAAAAGGCGAGCGTGAGGTTTCATCATATAAAATAACTGCCCCAAAATCTCTAGCGCGTTCTACTGCCTCAACATTACCTATATTCTCTGCAACAGTTTCATTCCGTATAAAGGGAAGAGCCCAGTCATATGCGTAATTTGGTATGCCCATATATATTTTATTTGGGTCTATAGCGGACACGCCATAATTCAAAACAACCTTGACAAGATTGTATGGAGATGTTGCCATAGGAGGCCCGTAAGCATAAGAGCCAACATGATGTAGGTGATTAAGGTTTTATTAGCTTTGGAAAAATCTTTAATTTAAAAGATGGATTATCGCGGTTACCCTTAGAATTAGGTTTTTCTTTTATATATTCAAACTTTTCTATTATTTCTTTTAAAATATCATTTCTATCCGCTGCAGCTTCTAGTTTATAATATAAAGCAAAAATATCTTCATCTGTAGAAACAAATAAATCTCTATTTTTAATTTGTTTATTAAGGATATCTAATTCTTGACTTAATTTATATAGAATATTTTTAGTGTTCTGGATCTGATTTATAGTAAACCTAATTCTTTCATTATATAGGTCCGTATCATACACACCTTGTTCTAAGAAAATGTAGATTTGATTTTTCTGTTTTTCTAAGTTTAATAATTTTTTATGTATTTGCTTAATCATAGCATTTTTTTCTTTAATGCTATTTTTATAAGGAAGATCAGAAAGTTCATAATTATTAACAACTTTATAGTTTTGTAACCAAGATTTTAATTCATTTACTAAAACTTTCTCAACCAAGTATAAAGGTGAAGATATATTGTTACATTTATTATTAGGGCATTTTAATGTTGC
>DUQJ01000176.1 GCA_012837865.1 Clostridiales bacterium
AAACAATAGCAATTCAAACAATAGCAATTCAAACAATACAACAAATAATGAATCAAAAGCTTCTAGTGGTGATTTAAGTGCAAAAAGAGAATCAGTTGTAAACTATGCACTTAAATTTGTAGGTAATCCGTATGTATATGGAGGAACTAGCTTAACTAAAGGAGCAGATTGTTCAGGATTTGTTTCAACAATATACAAGAGTTTTGATTATAAGATTGCTAGGGACTCAAGAAGCCAAGCTTCTTCATCGGGTAAGCAAGCAAGCTATTCGAATGCTCTACCGGGTGATTTGATTTTCTATACTAATAGCTCGGGAACTGTGAATCATGTAGCAATGTATATAGGTAATGGTAAGGTAGTCCATGCAGCCAATTCAAGGCAAGGAATAATAGTATCACAGGCTAATTACAGAAATATATATAAGGTAAAGCGAATTATATATTAATAATATTAACCCACTTAAATTTGTCTAATTTGAGTGGGGTTTTTTTATTAAATGAATTAATATATTCGCACATTTGATTAAGTTGTGTGAAGTTACAATTAAATTAATAGATAAAAAACATTTATATTTTATATTGACAAATGGATATATATACATAATGCACAAAAAAATAATATATTATTGTTTATAGGAATATAACTTAGATTTTAGTAAAAAACACAATAAAAGTTATCCACAATATGAACTGGTGATTAAAGCTTGTTTTAATCTTATACACAGAGTTATCCACATCATCCACAAACCAAGACTACCATTGTAGGACAAGAAAAAGCATGTCAAGGACAAATATTTGTTTTGTAACATATGATAATTCGACATTTTTTGTTATTAAAACAAATGATTCTACTAAATATGATGTTGTATTAATATATAGACATTAAGCATGAAATGTTAGAATATTCAATTCATTGATTAATAATATATGAATTGCTTGTCACCAGTAATACCTTATGATATAATTCATTTATAAGTATTAAGTTTTAAACATACTATTATATAGAGGAGTTGGTAAACATGCGTTATATGATAACTGGAAGAAATATCGAGGTAACTGATGGTCTTAAGGCTGCAGTTTATGATAAGATTGGTAAATTAGAAAAATATTTTACTCCTGATACAGAGGTTCATGTTACATTTGGTGTTATCAAGGGTAAACAAAAGGTAGAGGTGACAATACCTGTAAAAGGGAATATTTTAAGAGCTGAACAAATAAGCTATGATATGTACAGTGCAATTGATGCAGTTGAAGAAATACTTGAAAGACAATTATTAAAGTATAGACATAAATTAATTAATCATAAACACGCATCTATTAATTTTAATAAACAATTCATGGATGATTATAGCCAGGAAGTAGATGAAGATGAAATTATTATTAAAAGAACTAAGAAGTTTGCTATTAAGCCTATGGATGCAGAAGAGGCTTGTGTGCAGATGGAATTGTTAGGACATAACTTTTTTGTATTTAGAAATGCATCAACTGATGAGGTTAATGTTGTTTATAAGAGAAAAGGCGATAGTTACGGATTAATAGAACCAGAATATTAAATCTATCCAGATTATAAGTGATATTTATACAGATTCTCTTTAGGTGATTTACTACCAAAAGGGAATCTGTATTTTGATAAGAGGGTAATAAAAACAAGTTGAATACTATTTGATTAAATGATACAATTAAAAAAGAATTTGCTATTTTAGTAAGAGTACAGGAGTGAGAATAAATGGGATTGATTGAGAAGATTTTTGGAACTCATAGTGAAAGAGAAACTAAGTATATAATTCCAATAGTGGATAAAATCGAAGCACTTGAGCCAGAGTATGAAAAATTTACAGATGACCAATTGAAAGCTAAAACAAATGAGTTTAGAAATCGACTTAAAAAAGGTGAAACATTAGATGATATTTTAGTTGAGGCTTATGCTGTAGTTAGAGAGGCATCAAAAAGAACTTTAGGAATGCGCCATTATAGAGTCCAATTGATCGGTGGTGTAATACTTCACCAAGGAAGAATCACAGAAATGAGAACAGGAGAAGGTAAAACTTTAGTATCAACTTTACCAGCCTATTTAAATGCTTTAGAAGGCAAGGGCATCCATATTGTAACGGTAAATGATTATTTGGCCCAACGTGATGCAGAGTGGATGGGTCAAATACACGAATTTTTAGGGCTTACTGTTGGCGTGATTTTAAATAGTAAAGACAAAGAAGAACGAAAGTCAGCTTATCAATGTGATATTACTTACGCTACAAATAATGAATTAGGATTTGATTATTTAAGAGATAATATGGTTATATATAAAGAACAATTAGTTCAAAGAGAATTGAACTTTGCAATAATTGATGAAGTTGATTCAGTTTTAATCGATGAGGCTAGAACGCCGCTTATTATTTCTGGACAAAGTGGTAAATCAACAGAATTATATAGAGTGTGTGATATATTAGCTAGACAATTAAAAAAAGGCAAGGAAAGCGCTGAATTAACTAAAATGGCCGCTCTTATGGGAGAAGAGATTACAGAAGAAGGCGATTATGTTGTAAATGAAAAAGATAAGAATGTCAACTTAACTGAAGAAGGTGTGAAGAGGGTTGAAGAATTCTTTAGCATAGAAAACCTAGCTGATCCAGAGAATCTAGAAATTCAACACAATATTATACTTGCTTTAAGGGCGCATAATCTTATGTTTATTGACAAGGACTATGTGGTAAAAGATGATGAAGTGTTAATTGTTGATGAGTTTACGGGACGTATTATGCCAGGTAGACGATACAGTGATGGTTTGCATCAGGCAATTGAAGCCAAAGAAAAAGTCAAAGTTAAAAGAGAGAGTAAAACTCTAGCTACAATAACATTCCAGAACTTCTTTAATAAATATAATAAGAAATGTGGAATGACTGGTACTGCTTTAACAGAAGAGCAGGAGTTTAGAGAGATATATGGGATGGATGTTATAGAAGTTCCAACAAACCTTCCTATAATAAGAAAAGATCAAAACGATTCAGTATATAGATCAGATAAAGAAAAGGTAAAAGCAATCATAGATGATGTTGTTGCTTCTAACAAGAAGGGGCAACCAGTTTTAGTTGGTACAATAACAATTGAATCTTCTGAAGAATTAAGTAATTTGTTAAAACGAAAAGGTGTGCCTCATAAAGTATTAAATGCCAAGTTTCATGAAATGGAAGCGGAGATCGTAGCAGATGCAGGACAATTTGCTTCAGTTACTATTGCGACTAATATGGCTGGGCGTGGAACTGATATTAAGCTAGGCGAAGGTGTAGTTGAAGTAGGCGGTTTAAAGATAATTGGTACAGAAAGACATGAATCAAGACGTATCGACAACCAATTACGCGGTAGAGCTGGTAGACAAGGTGATCCAGGTGAATCTAGATTCTTTATTTCCTTAGAAGATGATTTGATGCGTTTGTTTGCATCAGAAAAACTAATGACAATATTTAATTCACTAGGCATGCCGGATGGAGAACCTATAGAGCATAAGATGTTAACTAATACTATAGAAAGAGCGCAAAAAAAGATAGAGAATAACAACTATGGAATTAGAAAGAATTTATTAGAATATGATCAAGTAAATAATGAACAAAGAGAAATAATTTATGCGGAAAGACGTAGAGTGCTTGATGGCGAGAACATGCGAGATACAATTATACGTATGATAACTGAAACAGTAGAAATATCGGTTAACACTTGTATAAGCGATGATAGAAAAGCTGACGAAGAAAGCATAATAGATTTGATGAATATTTTATTACCTATAATACCATTAAATGAGCAAGTGTTATTAAATGATATTAAAGAGTTAAACAAAAAGAATTTAATACAAAAGTTAAAAGAAGACTCTGTTAAGCTTTATGAAGAAAAAGAATCTCAATTTACTGAACAAGAGCAAATCAGAGAATTAGAGAGAGTAATTTTATTAAAAGTAATTGATAGCAAATGGATGGAACATATAGATGATATGGATCAACTAAGGCAGGGAATTGGTTTACAGGCGTATGGTCAAAGATCACCTGTTGTTGAATATAAATTCATGGGATATGAAATGTTTGATGATTTGATTGTTGCAATTAGAGAAGATACGGTAAGAGCTATTCTTAATGCAAGAATTGAACAAAAGGCAGAGCGTGAACAAGTTGCTAAAGTGACAGGAACAAATAGGGATGATTCTGTAGCAAATGCTCCTATTAGAAGAAAAAGCAAAAAGGTTATGCCAAATGATCCTTGTACTTGTGACAGTGGCAGAAAATATAAACATTGTTGTGGAAGAAACGCATAAAAAGCAAACCACTTTATATAGGAAGAGAGTTCTTATTTAAAGTGGTTTTATCTTATAAAATGCCCCAATGATACTTGATAACTATAATAAAAGGTGTATAATTTTAGTGAAGAGGTGATTTTTTGGTAGAATTAGATCAATATAAACATATTTTAAATAACTACGAAGAACCATTAAATAAAGTGGGGGATTCACTTTGACCTTGCAAACAAATCAGATAGAATAAAAATTATTGAAGGTAAAATGGAAGAAACTGATTTCTGGGAAGATACAGATCTTGCACAAAAAATGACAAAGGAACTTAGTCAGTTAAAAAGCACAATATTGCTATTTAACGAAATAAAACAGAAGTATGATGATTTGCAAGTGCTAATTGAAATGGCATATGAAGAAGAGGACGAATCTTTGCTAAAGGAAATAGAATCAGAATTGAATGATTTTATTTTAGAACTAGAAAAACTTGAAGTGAAAACACTTTTATCTGAGGAATATGATAGATATAATGCTATACTAACTTTACACGCAGGAGCAGGGGGGACAGAGAGCTGTGACTGGGCGAATATGTTATTTAGAATGTATCAAAGATGGGCAGAGAAAAAAGGATTTGATACTGAAGTAATTGATTTTTTAGACGGCGATGAAGCAGGAATTAAATCAATTACGCTACAAATTAATGGTGAAAATGCATATGGTAATTTAAAATCTGAAAAAGGTGTTCATAGGCTAGTTCGTATATCTCCATTTAATGCAGCAGGTAAGAGACAAACCTCATTTGTATCGTGTGAAGTAATGCCTGATATAGATGATGGTATTGATATAGAGATAGTAGATGAAGAGATAAGGATAGATACCTATCGCGCAAGTGGTGCTGGCGGACAACATGTTAATAAAACATCATCGGCAGTGCGAATAACTCATATACCAACTAATACAGTAGTGCAATGTCAACAGGGAAGATCGCAATTACAAAATAAAGATAAAGCCATGCAGATGTTAAAGGCAAGATTGTATTTAATTAAGCAACAGGAGAATTTAGAGAAAACATCTGGTATAAGGGGTGAGGTAAAAGAAATTGGTTGGGGAAATCAAATCAGATCCTATATTATGCAACCTTATACATTGGTAAAAGATCATAGGACAAATGAGGAAGTTGGTAATATTAATGGGGTTCTAGATGGAAATATAGACCCGTTTATAAACTCATATTTAGTATGGAATGCTTTGAATCATCAAGAAGAGAAATAACGGAGGTAAAGAAAATATGAAAGATGAGAAGTTTTTAATTTTTAAGATCGATGATAAAGATATCGCGTTAGATTTATCTGAGGTTAATATCATTGAACATTATATTAAACCAGTTATTGTTGAATCAGAATCTAAGACATTGATTGGTTATATAAAAGCAAGAGGCAACACGCTTCCTTTGTTTAGTTTAAGGAAGAAATTTGATTTGGATGAATCAGAGGCAAATGAAGAGACAAAACTTTTGACAATTCAATACGAGGAGTTTACTGTTGCATTTAAAGTTGATTCAGTGGATGAAATTATCGATGCTAGACTATATGAGGTTTATGATGCACCTTCAGTTTTGATTAATGAAGAAAATAGATATCTTAAAGGAATAATACATAAAGAAGGCCGGATTCTCCTTTTATTTCATCATGATATGTTATTAACAGATAAAGAAAAAGAAGAAGGTATTAAGGTTTTAAAAAAGCTACAAGAAGAAGAAAAAAAAGAGCAAATAAAAGACCAACAAAAAGACCAGCAAAAAGAAAAGGTGATACAGCAAAAAAAAGAACAGAAAAAAGGGACAAAAAAAGAAAATAAGACAAAAGGAAAAAAATAATATGAAAAAAACAAAAAGAATAATTTTTTTAATAATACTAACATCCTTGTTACTATCTGGATGCAAGAAAAAAGAAGATAATAAATTATTTATGGGTACGGAGGCAGGTTTTGCCCCATATGAATATATGAAAGGCAATGAAATAGTTGGAATAGATGTTGATATTTCTAAAGAGATTGCTAAGGCCCTGGGCAAAGAGCTAGTTATAAAGAATATGGACTTCGAGGGTGCGCTAGCAGCAGTAAGTAAAGGGAAAGTTGATTTTGTAGCTGCGGCAGTATCAATAGAAGAAGATAGACTAAAAACAATGGATTTCTCTATAGAATATGTTGATTCAACAGAAGTGGTAGTAGTTAATAAAGACAACCCAACTGTTGCAAGTGTAGATGATCTTGATGGTAAAAGAATAGGAGTGCAGATGGGCAATATTGCTGATATCTGGGTTGAGGAAAACATTGAGTATTCTGAACTTAAGCAATATACAAAATTCGTACAAGCAGCAGAAGACTTAAAGAATCAAAAAATAGATTGTATCGTAATGGATCAATATCCTGCAGAAGAACTAGTTGCATCAAATAGCAGTTTGGAAATCTTAGATGGTGTTTTATTTGAAGATAAATATGCAATTGCTGTTAAAAAAGGTAATAAAGAATTGTTGGATAAAATTAATAGTGTTATACAATCACTCATTGATGAAGGTAAGATAGAAGAGTTTACTGCAAATCATACACAAAAGTAAAAGTGCAAGCGTTACAAAACAAACGCCTCTTTGCGGTTTGTTTTGTAGCGCTTTAGTTGTTATATAGGAGGTAATTTAATGTGACTGCATTATATCAATCATTTTATGATGCATTAATTCCGGATGGAAGATATATGTCATATATTGATGGTCTAAAAATAACTATAACAATTTCCTTTTTTGCTATAATATTAGGAAGTATTTTAGGATCGATAGTCGCTATTATGAAAGTAACAGCGATAAATTATAAAATAAAATTCCTTGAGTTTTTATGTAATTTATATATAAATGTAATTCGTGGAACGCCCCTTATGGTTCAATTACTAATTATTTATAATTTGATCTTTACATCAAGGAATACAAATGAAATATTAGTAGGTGCAGTTTGTTTTGGCATTAATTCAGGAGCCTATGTTGCTGAAATAATTAGAGCGGGAATAGAGTCGATAGATAAGGGCCAAATGGAAGCAGGAAGATCGTTGGGATTAAACTATCTACAAACTATGAGATTGATTGTTTTTCCACAAGCACTAAGAAATATATTACCACCACTAGGAAATGAATTTATAGTTCTAATAAAGGAAACATCTGTAGCAGGTATTATAGCTGTAACTGATTTAACAAAAGCAGCGCAATATATAGCTTCCAGGACATGGGAACCACTTCCACCATTAATTATCGCTGCCCTATGTTATCTAATAATAGTTTTAGGATTAACTAAGGTTTTAAATATGTTTGAGAGGAGGCTTGCTAAAGGTGATAGAAACTAGAAATTTAAACAAATCATTTGGAGATAATCTTGTACTTAACAATATAAATGAAACTATAAAGAAAGGTGAAAAGATTGTTATAATAGGCCCTTCGGGATCAGGGAAATCAACTTTTCTGAGATGTTTAAACTTATTAGAAAAGCCATCATCTGGTGATGTTTTATTTGATGGCATTAATATAACTGATAAAAATGCAAATGTTGACAAACTACGTCAAAAGATGGGTATGGTCTTTCAACAATTCAATCTTTTCCCACATATGACAGTAGAAGAGAATATTATGTTAGCCCCTGTTAAATTAGGTATTATGTCAAAGGATATGGCAAAAAATAAAGCAACAGAATTATTAATTAGAATTGGTCTACAAGAAAAAGCACAAGCATATCCAAATCAATTATCAGGAGGGCAAAAACAAAGAATTGCAATTATCAGAGCATTAGCAATGAGTCCTGAAGTAATGCTTTTTGATGAACCTACATCAGCACTTGACCCCGAAATGGTAGGTGAAGTTTTAGACCTAATGGCCCAACTTGCAGACGAAGGAATGACAATGGTAGTAGTTACGCATGAAATGAATTTTGCTAAAAAAGTTGGAACAAGGGTTTTGTTTATAGATGAAGGAATAATAGTTGAGCAAAATTCTCCGGAAGGAATATTTGAAAACCCTAAGAATCAAAGACTTAAAGACTTCTTATCAAAGGTATTATAAATACAGCCTGCATTAGCAGGCAATTTTTTTAAAATAATGCTTGCAATCTTAAAAATAATATGATAGTATTCTCTCTAATAAAGACATATGTATTCACAAGGCAAACAGACGAATTAAGGAGGTACATAATTTGGATGCTGATAAATATTATATAGTTAAGAAAAAAGCAGTTCCTGAAGTACTACTTAAAGTTGTAGAAGCAAAAAGGTTATTAGACTCTGAAAGGGTAATGACTGTACAAGAGGCAACTGACAAACTTAATATAAGCAGAAGCTCATTCTATAAATATCGCGATGATATTTTTCCTTTTCATGAAAACAATAGAGAAAGAACAATTACATTAATGCTTCAGATGGATGATACGCCTGGTCTTTTATCTAATGTGCTTAATCAAGTGGCGGCACATGATGCCAATATACTTACTATAAATCAGTCAATTCCTATGAATGGAATTGCGATAATAACATTGAGTATAGAAATAATGCCACAAACGTCTAGCACATCAATAATACTAAGCGATATAGAGGAACTAGACGGAGTACATTATATTAAAATTTTATCTAGAGAATAGAGGAGGAAATAGGTTTGATAAACATAGCAGTGTTAGGATACGGAACAGTTGGTTCTGGAATAGTAGAGGTTTTAAATACAAATGGAGATAGTATAAACAAAAGGACTGGGAAAGAGATAAATATAAAATATGTATTAGATTTAAAAACATTCCCAGATGATCCTATAAATAAAAAGATAATTCATGATTTCAATATTATACTTGATGATCCATCAATAAAAGTTATAGCGGAAGTTATGGGTGGTGTTGAACCAGCTTACACATTTGTAAAAGAGGCACTTTTAAGAGGTAAAAGCGTGTGTACTTCTAATAAAGAGCTTGTTGCAAAACATGGAGCAGAATTGTTGAAGATTGCAAAAGATAAAAATATAAACTTTTTATTTGAAGCAAGTGTAGGTGGGGGAATTCCTATAATTAGACCCTTAAACCAATCATTAACAGCAGATGAAATAACTGAGATTACTGGTATTTTAAATGGAACAACAAATTATATATTATCTAAGATGAGCGAAGAAGGACTGGATTTTAATACAGCTCTAAAACAAGCTCAGGACAAAGGTTTTGCAGAAAGAAATCCAGAGGCTGATATTGAAGGGCATGATGCCTGTAGAAAAATAGCAATATTATCATCTTTGGCTTATGGAATGCAAGTAGACTTTGAAGATATTTATACAGAAGGAATTACTAAGATCACAGATATAGATATAAAATATGCAAAAGTATTGAATACAAGAATAAAGTTATTCGCATCTAGCATAAAAGATGGTGATGAAGTTCATGCTATGGTTGCACCATTTATGATTAATTCAGATCATCCATTATATAGCGTTAATGAAGTTTTTAATGGGATTTTTGTAAAGGGTAATGTAATAGGCGATGTTATGTTTTATGGTAGCGGGGCAGGAAAACTCCCAACTGCAAGTGCTGTAGTTGCAGACATTATAGATGCAGTAAAAAATCTTGATAGGAATATTTGGACAAATTGGAGTAGCAAGAAATTAGAGTTAACAGATATTAAAAGAATAAAAAATAGATTCTTTATCAGAATGTCAAATGATGCAGCTATATATGATAATAAGAATGTAGAAGAAGTTATAAAGAATAAATTCGGTGTTGTTGAACTGGTATCTGTAGATGGTATTGATGGTGAAATAGGGTTTATAACTAGCGATATCTTAGAAGCTGAAATTAGCGAAATGTTAAAAGAATTACCAGGAGTGCTGAATCTAATTAGAGTTAGGTTTTAAAAGAAAGGTGAGATTAAATGAAATACGTTATTATATTAGGGGATGGAATGTCAGATGAACCTTTAAAGGAATTAGGCAATAAAACACCTTTAGAGGTTGCAAAGACAGTAACTTTAGATAAATTAGCAAAGAAATCAGAGATTGGTATAGCTTATACAATTCCTGAAGGAATGAAGCCTGGTAGTGATACTGCGAATTTATCTGTGTTAGGATACAATCCTGAAAAATATTATACAGGACGGTCACCACTAGAAGCATTAAGTATAGGTGTTGATTTAGAGGATAGTGATATTGCAATAAGGTGTAATTTTGTAACATTATCGGATGAAGATAAATTTGATGATAAGACTATGATTGATCATAGTTCTGGTGAAATATCAACGGAAGAAGCAAAGGAATTGATTAATCTTATTATCAGTGAATTTAACAATGAAATATATCAATTTTACTTAGGAACAAGCTATAGACATTTATTAATCTGGAAAAAAGGGAAAGTAATTGATCTTTCACAACCACATGATATTTTAGGGGAAAAGATTTCTAAGTATTTACCAAGTGACGAAAAACTAAATGAAATGGTTAGAAGAAGTTATGAACTACTTAATAATCATCCTATAAATATTAAAAGGCACGAGAAAGGCTTAAATAAAGCAAACTCAATTTGGTTTTGGGGAGCTGGTACTAAGCCTAAATTAGATAGCTTTCAAGAAAAGACTGGTAAAACAGGAGCTATGATATCTGCAGTTGATTTATTAAAAGGAATTGCAATAGGATCTGGTATGAAGGTCGTAGATGTAGAAGGAGCAAATGGCACTTTGCATACAAATTATGAAGGCAAAGCCCTTGCTGCTGTAAATGCATTAAAGAATGATGAATGCGATTTTATATATATACATGTTGAAGCGCCTGACGAAATGGGTCATCAGGGAAATGTAAAAAATAAAATCAAGGCAATTGAATATCTAGATGAAAGATTAATTAAGGTATTTACTGATGAAATGGAAAAAAACAATATAGAATATAGAATGTTGATAATGCCGGATCATCCAACACCAATATGGTGTAGAACACATACTAGTGATCCAGTTCCATATTTATTATATGACAGTAGTAAAAATGAAAAATATAACTGGAGTTACAACGAAAAAGAAGCAAAAGCTAGTGACAATGTGGTTGATAAGGGATATACTATCATCGGTAAATTATTTGATTGAAATTAATATTATGGACCAATATATTGGTTAGGAGGCAACTATGTTAATAGTAAAAAAATTTGGTGGGTCATCTGTGGCTGATAAAGAGAAAATATATAATGTTGCAAAAAGATGTATTGAGGATTATAAAAAAGGCAATGATGTTGTTGTTGTACTTTCAGCAATGGGTAAATCAACTGACCATCTAATAGCACAAGCGAAAGAAATTAATCCTAATGCATCTAAAAGAGAAATAGATATGCTAATGACAACAGGAGAGCAAATATCTGTAACATTAATGGCAATGGCTATAGATGCATTAGGTGTACCATCAGTATCATTGAATGCATTTCAGGTCGCTATGCATACCACATCGAAATATGGAAGTGCAAGACTAAAAAAAATAGATTCAGATAGAATTAAAAATGAATTAGCTAGTAAAAAGATTGTTGTTGTAACAGGTTTTCAAGGAATAAATAAATTCGATGACTTTACAACATTGGGAAGAGGTGGCTCGGATACTACAGCTGTTGCAATAGCTTCTGCTTTGCATGCAGATTTATGTGAGATCTATACTGATGTTGATGGAGTATATACAGCGGATCCTAGAGTGGTTCCAACGGCTAAAAAACTGAACGAAATAACCTATGATGAAATGCTTGAATTAGCTACGTTGGGTGCTGGTGTACTACATAATAGGTCAGTGGAAATGGCTAAAAAATATGGAGTTGAACTAATTGTAAGGTCAAGTCTTAATAAAAATGAAGGTACATTGGTTAAGGAGGTTTGTAAAATGGAGAAAATGTTAGTGAGTGGGGTTGTGGCAGACAAGAATGCTGCTAGAATTGCAGTTCTGGGATTGGAAGATTCACCGGGAATTGCTTTTAAATTGTTTAATCATTTAGCTAGACATAATGTAAATGTAGATATAATATTACAATCCGTAGGAAGAAATGGTACCAAGGATATAAGCTTTACAGTGGCAGAAGATGATTTAGATGAGGCTGTTGGGATATTAGAAAGGCATAGAAATACAAGCTTGCACTGGGAAAATATTGATATAGAGAAAGATGTAGCTAAAGTTTCAATAGTAGGTGCAGGAATGATGACTAATGCTGGGGTTGCAGCAAAGATGTTTGAAGCACTTTATAATATTGGAGTTAATATTAAAATGATATCTACATCAGAAATAAGAGTAACAGTATTAATCGATGAAAAGCATGTTAATAAAGCAGTACAGGCAATTCATGAAAAGTTTGTACTAGGTGAATAGGAGCAAAGATGAGTATTTCTAAACAGATAACAGAAGAATTAGGTGTAAAATTAGGACAAGTAAATGCAGCAATTCAGCTAATAGACGAGGGCAATACGATTCCATTTATTGCAAGATATAGAAAAGAAGTAACAGGTTCTTTGGATGATGAGCAATTGCGTAAACTATTTGAAAGACTTAATTATTTAAGGAATCTCGAGGATAAAAAGACACAAGTAATAAACAGTATAGAAGATCAGGGCAAATTAACAGAAGAATTAAAAATGCAAATTCTCAAAGCCATGACACTTGTAGTTGTTGAGGACTTGTATAGACCTTATAGACCGAAAAGGCGAACCAGGGCAACAATTGCCATAGAAAGAGGCTTAGAACCTTTATCGAAAACAATTATACAGCAAGAAATAAACCAGGATATTTATGAATATGCTGAAGCGTTTATATCTGAAGAAGATGAAATCAACACTTCTGAAGAAGCTGTAGCTGGAGCCATGGACATTATTGCTGAAGAAATATCTGATAATGCTGAATATAGAATATATATAAGAAATATTTCTATGAGGGAAGGTGTTATTTCTTCAACAGCGAAAGATAATGAGGTTGAATCTGTATATGAAATGTATTATAATTTTCAAGAAAAAACCACTACAATAGCCGGACATAGAGTACTGGCTATTAATCGTGCGGAAAATGAAAAGATACTAAGTGTTAAGCTAGTGGCACCGGATGAGAAAGTGTTGATGTATTTAGAATCTAAGGTTATTGTTAATAACAACAAATATACAAATGATATATTAAAAGCAACGATTGAGGATAGTTATAAAAGGTTAATAGCACCAGCCATAGAAAGAGAGATTAGAAATGATCTTACAGAAAAGGCAGAAGATGGAGCAATTAACGTCTTTGGTAAAAATCTAGAACAATTATTAATGCAACAGCCAATTGCAGGACATGTTGTTCTTGGATGGGATCCTGCTTTTAGAACAGGATGTAAACTTGCAGTTGTTGATGCAACTGGTAAAGTTTTAGATACTACGGTTATATTTCCAACAGAACCACAAAAAAAAGTTGAGGAATCTAAAAGAGTTGTAAAACAACTTATTAATAAACATAAGGTATCCCTTATTGCTGTAGGCAATGGAACAGCTTCAAGAGAATCTGAATTAATAATAGCAGACTTGTTGAAGGAAATTGATTTGCAAGTTAAATATATAATTGTAAATGAAGCGGGAGCATCTGTTTATTCAGCAAGCAAATTAGCAACAGAGGAATTCCCGGAATTTGATGTTGGACAAAGGAGTTCAGCTTCAATTGCTAGGAGGCTTCAAGATCCTTTAGCAGAGTTAGTAAAAATTGATCCCCAATCTATAGGGGTAGGTCAATACCAACATGATATGAATCAGAAAAAACTTAATGAAGCCTTAGTTGGGGTTGTTGAGGGTTGTGTAAATAAAGTTGGAATAGATTTAAACACTGCCTCAGTATCATTATTAGAACATATATCAGGAATTAATAAAACAGTTGCAAAAAACATAGTAAATTACAGAGAAGAAAATGGTAGATTCACAAACCGACGACAATTATTAAAGGTTCCAAAACTTGGTCCAAAAGCGTATCAACAATCAGCTGGATTTATGAGAATTATGAACGGAGATAATTTATTAGATATGACAGGCGTTCATCCAGAGTCCTATAAAGCAACCAAGAATTTGATGCAAGAATTAAATCTAGAATTAAATGATTTGTTAAAAGAGACAAACGCAAATAATTTGTTAGCTAGATTAAAATTGGAAAAAGATGTAAAGAAGAAGTTGGCTGAAGAATTAGAAATAGGTGAAATAACGTTAAATGATATAATAAGCGAGTTGGAAAAGCCAGGAAGAGATCCTAGAGAAGAAATGCCTAAGCCAATTTTACGAAGTGATGTATTGGATATAAAAGATTTAAAAGAAGGAATGATTCTAAAAGGGACTGTTAGGAATGTTATTGACTTTGGTGCATTTGTCGATATAGGAGTACATCAAGATGGTTTGGTTCATATATCCCAGTTAACTAATAAAAAGTTTGTTAAGCACCCCCTAGATATAGTATCAGTAGGAGATATAATTGAGGTAAAAGTTATGAGCGTTGATGTTACAAAAAATAGAATTCAATTAACTATGATATTATAAAGAAAGATTTTCAGATTGACAAAATCTGTTTTAAAGAGTATTGTTATTTATATAAAAACAATTAAATAAAGGTAATTCTTCGGGGCAGGGTGAGGATCATAAAATTTGATTTAATTCCCGACCGGCGGTATAGTCCGCGAATCATGAATCAATAAAAGTAATGATTGAATTGGTGTAATTCCAATACCGACAGTAAAGTCTGGATGTGAGAAGATCAGTATGTTTTCTATGCTTATTTGTCCCGGTTTATTTTAAAATCGGGATTTTTTTATAGAAGATATTGATTACCCAAGACTTCCTTATAAAAAGGAGAGAGATCATGGAAAGATTAAACGAAAAGAAAAAAAAGGCCGAATGTTTTACAAAGGTATTTGAAGTTAAAAGACTTGTAACAATGGCAATGCTTGGAGGGGTAGCTGTAGTTCTGATGCAATTTTCTACACCACTTTGGTTTGCACCGCCTTTTTATGAATTAGATTTAAGTGAGATTCCTGTATTAATAGGAAGCTTTGCAATGGGGCCAATCGCTGGAATTATAATCGAGTTTATAAAGATAATGCTAGATTTGGTTGTTAGTGGAACAAAAACGATGTTTGTTGGAGAATTTGCAAATTTTTTAATGGGATGTTCACTTGTGGTTACAAGCTCATTAGTGTATAACTATAAAAAAACAAAAGAAGCTGCAGCTATGGGCCTGGCAGCAGGGACAATATGTTTAGTCGTAGTCGCAAGCGTTTTAAATGCATATGTTTTATTGCCAACTTATGCAATTGCATTTAAATTAGACCTTGAAACATTAATTGCAATGGGCACAGAAGTGAATCCTATAATTAAAAATTTAAAAACATTTATTATGTTTGCGGTGGCACCATTTAATTTAGTTAAAGGATTACTTACTTCACTTATAACCTTTCTATTATATAAGAAGATTAGCTCAATCATAAAAAGCTTTAATTACAAATAAATATCTGTTATAATCACATTTATTAAAACGTTTTATAGAATAGGTTGATAAAATGAAAATAGAAAGTTACAAGGAAAAAGATACCTACAATATAGGGTATTCTATGGGACAAAAAGCGAAAAGTGGGGAGATATATTGTCTTTCAGGTGATTTGGGTGTAGGAAAAACAGTCTTTACCCAGGGGTTTGCAGCAGGTTTAGGTGTTGTAGATATAGTTAATAGTCCTACATTTACTATAGTCCATGAATATAATGGGAAGCTTCCATTTTATCATTTTGATGTTTATAGAATATCGGATGTAGAGGAAATGTATGATATAGGATTTGAGGAGTATTTAGAGGGCGGAGGTGTCTGTCTGATTGAATGGGCAGAATTAATAAAAGCTATACTTCCTTCTGATTGTATTAAAGTTAAAATTAAAAAAGATTTATCTAAAAACTTTGATTATAGAGAAATATATATATCATAAGATACTTTATATAAGCTTAAAAAGGAGATGGAATATTAATGAAGATTTTGGCATTGGATAGCTCAGGTTTGGTTGCATCAGTTGCACTTGTCACAGAGGATGAACTATTAGCTGAATATACTGTTAACTATAAAAAAACACATTCCCAAACACTTTTGCCTATGCTAGGTGAAATAGTTACTATGATAGGCTTAGATCTATCTGAAATAGATGCAATTGCGGTTTCATCAGGTCCGGGTTCATTTACCGGGCTAAGAATAGGTTCGGCAACAGCGAAGGGTTTAGGGTATGCATTAGATAAGCCAATAATTTCAGTTCCTACTCTAGATGCTTTAGCATATAATCTATATGGAACGGATAAAATAATTTGCCCCATTATGGATGCGAGAAGAAAACAGGTCTATACTGGATTGTATGAATTTAATAATAATGATTTCAAAGTAGTAATGAAATCAAGCATAACTGGAATTATGGATATAATTAAAGAAATAAATAATATTAACAAAGAAGTCATTTTTATTGGAGATGCGGTTCCAATTTATAAAGAAATGATAAAAGATAATATTAAGCCTTCTTTTTCATTTTCACCTTCACATTTATCAAGGCAAAGAGCAGGAGCTGTAGGCGCCTTAAGTATTGATTATTATAAAAACAATAAAACGGAAACATCATTTGAACATGCACCAGTTTATCTGAGATTATCCCAAGCGGAGAGAGAGCTAAAGGAAAAGGCAATTTAAATGAATATACGACAGATGGAAAAAAGAGATATTGATGAAGTAAGTTTATTAGAAAAGGAGATTTTCTCTCAACCTTGGAATAAAAATGATTTTGAAGAATCTATAAAATCAAAAAACAATTTATATTTAATAGTCGAGTCTGAGAATGAAATTATTGGATATTGTGGATATAGAGGAATTTCAGGGGAAGGTTATATTTATAATGTAGCTATCAAAAAAGACTACAGAGGAAAAAATATAGGATATAAATTAATGTCTAATCTAATAGATGAAGGGAAAAAGAATGGAATAAAGGAGTTTATTCTAGAAGTTAGGCAATCAAATATAGTAGCTATAAGACTATATGAAAAGCTAGGATTCAAAATAATTGGTGTAAGAAAAGACTTATATATTAAACCAATCGAGGATGCCTTTATCATGTGGCTATAGAGACAACATATATTACCACTGTAAAAACATCAAAATATGTACTATAATATAAGTAGTTTGCGGTACGCATATTGCCTGGAGGGACAAACTATGAAGAGTAAGAAGATAAGTAATACAACTTTAATTCTTTGTAATGTATGTGGCAAAGAGATTAAGCTAAATAACGGAATACTAAAAGAAGATGTGTTTGAGGCAAGCAAGGAATGGGGTTTCTTCTCAAACCGAGATTTGGAAGTTCATCATTTTAATATTTGTGAAAGTTGTTATGAAAACATGATTGAAAATTTTAAGATACCTGTAACCATCATGGATAAGAGAGAAGTTCTTTAGTAAATGTTAATATTTTAATAATAAACTCGTGGATTAGAAATATAAACTTTAATCTATGAGTTTTTTGTTGTATAATGTATTACTGAGAATGAATACTAGACAAATAATTGGTTTTACTGATAGAATGAGAATATAAAAAGATATTAAATGAAGAAGGGATGTAATAATTAATGTTAGATGTATGTTTATTGGGAACAAGTGGTATGATGCCACTCCCTGGTAGATGGTTGACATCACTTATGACCAGGTACAATGGCAGTAGTCTTTTGATTGATTGCGGTGAAGGAACACAAATTGCAATTAGAGAGAAAGGATGGAGTTTTCATCCCATTGATATTATTTGTATCACACATTTCCATGGAGATCATATTAGTGGATTGCCTGGCTTGCTACTTTCTATGGGGAATGCTGATAGAAAAGAACCTATAACAATCATAGGTCCAAGGGGTATAGAGCGCGTGGTTAATTGCCTTAGAGTTATTGCACCCGAGTTACCCTATGAAATAAATTTTGTAGAGATAGAAGAAGTAAATAAAAAAATAGAGATTAATGGTTACTTAATTGAAGCCTTTAAAGTAAACCATAATATTTTGTGTTATGGCTACTCGATTTATATTAAAAGAGGTGGTAGATTTTACCCTGAGAAAGCGCTCAGCTTAGATATTCCAAAGGAATATTGGAATAGACTGCAAAAAGGAGAAATAATAGAAGAGAATGCTGATGTTTTCACTCCTGATATGGTGTTAGGACCTGATAGAAAAGGAATTAAATTAACTTATTGCACAGATTCTAGACCAACAAAATCTATAATTGAAAATGCAAGTGATTCAGATTTATTTGTATGTGAAGGAATGTATGGCGAAGAAGGTATGGAAGTCAAAGCAAGAGAATATAAACATATGACTTTCCAAGAGGCAGCAAGGATGGCAAAGGACGCGTATGTTAAAGAACTTTGGTTAACACATTATAGTCCTTCATTAATTAGACCTGAAGATTATATAAAAGATGTTAGGAAAATATTTAAAAATACTAAACTTGGCAGAGATGGTAAGACGACTATTTTAGAATTTTCAAAGGATGAGTAAAGTCAAGGAGCATAGGAGGGATAGTATTGAAGAAGACAGTAGGGACGATTGTTACAATGCTTGTTATATCAGTAAGTATTGGTGCTTTTTACTATTATCAAAAAAATAGAACTGATCCACCAAAAGACCAAAATCAATCAGAGTTAAAAGAAATAGAGATTATGTTAGATAAGAATCTAGAAAAAGACTATCCGGCAACTGCCAAAGAAGCAGTTAATTTATATAGTCATATGACTAAGGTTCTGCACTCTGAAATAACTGATGAAGAGGTTGAATTATTAGGAAAAAAACTTAGAGACTTTTATGATGAGGAATTATTACAAAAAAATAAAATAGAAGATTATTTATTTGATCTAAAAATTGATGTAGCAACATATAGAAATAACAACAAAATAATAAGAAGTTATGAAATAGATTCAGATAGCATTGAAACCAATGTAATAGATGAGTTAGAGTATACGACAATGAATGTTTTGTATAGAATGAAAGATAATAAAGCTTCGTATAGCTTGACCGAAAAGTTCATATTAAGAAAAGACGATAATGGAAGATGGAAAATACTTGGCTGGAATGTTGTAGATAGTAAATCGACTAACGATACTAGTGAATAGAAAGGCGATATTTATGAAAAAGGATATTTTAATTTTAGCAATAGAATCCTCATGCGATGAAACAGCAGCAGCAGTTGTAAAGAATGGTAGAGAAGTATTATCTAATATCATTTCATCACAGATTGAACTTCATAAATTATATGGCGGAGTTGTTCCAGAAATTGCTTCAAGAAAACATATAGAAAATATAAACTATGTAATAGATGATGCTTTGAAAAAAGCAAATACAAGGCTTGATGATATAGATGCAATTGGAGTAACTTATGGACCAGGCTTAGTAGGTGCACTCTTAGTTGGGGTTGCTGAAGCTAAAGCAATAGCTTATGCAACTAAAAAGCCACTAATTGGCGTTCATCATATAGAGGGGCATATATCAGCCAACTACATTGAGAATAAGGATTTAGAACCACAATTTTTAACATTAATTGTTTCAGGTGGACATACAAACTTGGTTTTAGTTAAGGATTATGGGGAATATGAAATAATTGGACAAACAAGAGACGATGCAGCAGGTGAAGCTTTTGATAAAGTGGCAAGAGCTATTGGACTTGGATACCCTGGTGGCCCTAAAATAGACAAAATATCTAGAAAAGGAAATAAAGAAGCCATAAGGTTTCCGAGAGCAAACATAGAGGGGCATCCTTTTGATTTTAGTTTTAGCGGAGTTAAATCGGCGGTATTAAATTATATTAATTCATGCGAAATGAAAGGACAGTCTATATGCGAAGCTGATATAGCAGCATCATTTCAGGACGCTGTTATTGATGATTTAATTTCTAAGACTATGCTTGCAGCAAAAAAATATAATATGAAAAAGATAGCAATAGCTGGTGGAGTGGCAGCGAATTCTATGTTAAGAGAAGAGATGTTAGAAGCTTGTAAAAGAAATTCCATAGAGTTTTATGCTCCTTCGTTAATATATTGTACAGACAATGCAGCAATGATAGGTGTAGCGGCTTATTATGAATTTTTAAAAGGTACTCGTCATGGATTGGATTTAAATGCAATTCCTAATCTGAAGTTAGGTGAAGAGATTAAAGTAATGTAGAGGGTGATAAGGTTGGATGAAAAAACGAAAACAACGGCAATAGTTTTAGCAGCAGGACTTGGTAAAAGGATGAATTCAAAAATTGCAAAACAATATTTAATACTAAAAGATCATCCTATATTATATTATTCTTTAAAAGCATTTGAAATAAGTAATGTTGATAATATAGTTCTAGTGATAGCTAAAGATGAAATGGAATTTTGTAAAGAGAATATAATTAAGAAATATGGACTTAATAAGGTTAGCAAGATTGTAGTGGGTGGAGATGAAAGATATGACTCTGTCTATAAGGCGTTGTTAGAGGTTAGTGATTCGGATTACGTATTGATACACGATGGTGTTAGGCCCTTAATTGAGGTTGAAGACATTAATGAAATGATTGATTACTTGGTAAATAAAGGCCCTTGTATATTTGGTGTTCCAGCCAAGGAAACAATGAAAATAATAAATGAAGAAGAATATGTAGAAAACACTCCAATAAGGAATAATTTATGGGTAGCACAAACACCGCAGTCGTTTGAATATAAATTATTAAAACGAGCTTATGAATTAATGTATAATGATGAAATGAATATACAAATAATAACGGATGATTCATCTGTTTATGAACGATATATTAAAAAACCAGTTAAAGTTTTATTGGGTAAATACAGCAATATTAAAGTTACAATACCAGAAGACATTGTTGTTGCTGAAGAATATATCAAAAATACAAATAAATCATGAAAAAGGCTTGACATGGTCACGTTTTGAATGATATACTACCTAAGCGATGTTTGGAGAGGTGCCCGAGTGGTTTAAGGGGCTGGTCTTGAAAACCAGTGATTCTGCAAGGAACCGTGGGTTCGAATCCCACCCTCTCCGTTTATTATGTTAAAATATATAATTTAAAAATGGATGGAGAAGTACCCAAGAGGCTGAAGGGGCTCCCCTGGAAAGGGAGTAGGTCGTTAATAGCGGCGCGAGGGTTCAAATCCCTCCTTCTCCGCTTTTATATTGAATAATAATTTAATATAAAACATTTAAAAAAGATTAGAAATATAGTTGACAAAATAAATTTAGCATGATAAGATTACAAAGCTGGTTCGTACTGAGTGCGAAACACAAAACAGAACATTGATAATTGAACAATAAGACAACCCTGAAAATTCAAAACATTCTATTAGTTTACTAATAGAAATTGAGATTTTCAAGAACAGTATTTAATATAACCATATTAGATACACCACAAAAACA
>DUQJ01000177.1 GCA_012837865.1 Clostridiales bacterium
AAAAAAGAAACAACAGCCGAAAACGCTACCCTCATCGTATTCTCTAACGACTTTGACAAAACCCTTGCGTCATTTGTGTTAGCGAATGCCTAGGTCTGTATGGGGAGGTTTTACATTTAAATGGTATATCTCACTATTTAATGATTCCTCTATAATGAAAGCCCTTTATACAACATTAATAATTGCATTTTTATCTGCCCTTATTTCTACAATTATAGGTACAGCAGCATCATTATCAATTAATAAAATGCGTAAAACACCTCGTACAATAATGATGTCAATTACTAATATACCTATGTTAAATGCTGATATAGTAACAGGAATTTCATTAATGTTAATATTTATTGCATTAAAATATACTTTTGGATTTGCAAGTGTTTTATTATCACATATAACCTTCAATATTCCTTATGTTATATTAAGCGTAATGCCTAAATTAAAGCAAATTAATCAAAGTACTTATGAAGCTGCACAAGATCTAGGTGCAACGCCTTTATATGCTTTTTATAAAGTTGTTTTCCCGGACCTCTTTCCTGGAATATTATCTGGATTCTTTTTAGCATTTACAATGTCATTAGATGATTTTGTTATAACACATTTTACAAAAGGACCAGAAATCAATACTTTATCTACAAAGATATATACAGAAGTTAGAAAAGGAATAAGACCTGAAATGTATGCTCTATCTACTTTAATGTTTGTATCGGTACTTTTGTTGCTGATATTTGTAAATAGGAGGGGCAAAACATCTATAGCCCTATAAGTTGAAATTGAAAGTGAGGATTAATATGAAGAAAATAATTAAATTAATATTTATTGTATCATTTACAACAGTTTTATTAGTTGCCTGCAAGAAAGATACTTCTAATAAAGTTTATGTATATAATTGGGGTGAATACATTGATGAAGAAGTTATAAGTATGTTTGAAAATGAAACTGGCATTAAGGTTGTTTATGATGAATTTGAAACTAACGAGGAAATGTATCCAAAGATTAAAGCAGGAGCAGTTTCATTTGATGTGGTTTGTCCTTCTGATTATATGATCCAGAAAATGATAGATAATGATTTGCTATATGAAATTAATTTTGATAATATTCCAAATATCAAATATATAGGACAAACATATTTAGATGGCTCTTCTGATTTTGACCCTGGTAATAAATATAGTGTGCCTTATTGCTGGGGTACATTAGGAATATTATATAATAAAACTATGGTAGATGGACCTGTTGATAGTTGGGATATCATTTTTGATGAAAAATACTCTGGTGATATCTTAATGATAGATAGTGTACGTGATGCATTTGGTATTGCATTAGAATATCTGGGTTATTCACTTAACTCTACAGATGATGCTGAATTAGAGCAAGCAAAACTGCTTTTACAAGAGCAATATCCATTGGTTCAAGCATATGTTGTTGACCAAGTCAGAGACAAAATGATTGGCAAAGATGCAGCTGTTGGGGTAATCTACTCCGGTGAAGCAATCTACACTCAAAGAGAAAATACAGATTTAGAATATATCGTACCTAAAGAAGGTTCAAATTTATGGATAGATGGGTGGGTAATACCAAAAAGCAGCAAGAACAAAAAAAATGCAGAAGCATTTATAAACTTTATGTGTAAACCTGAAATTGCATTAATGAACTTTGAATATATTACTTATTCTACACCTAATATTGGAGCAATTGAATTAATTGAAGATGAAGAAATTAAAAATAGCGAAATTGCATTTCCTAACGATGATATTCTTGGGAGATGTAGAACTTTTAAATATCTTGGTGAAGATATGGAATATCTTTATAATGAAAAATGGAATCAAATTAAAAGCAATCAATAAAAAAGAAACTCCCATTCTACAATCTGATATGGGAGTTTCTTTTTTTTACTATATTATCTTATTCTATCAGGAAAACCAACTTTCCTTTGAACTTTTCTTAAGGTTTTTGTAGCATAATAATTAGCTTTTTCTGCGTTTGTTTTAATTACATTATCAATATAAGCCTTATCCTTTGTTAATTCAGACATCCTGCTATGAACCGGGGTTAACATATCAGCTACTGCTTCACCAACTGCTATTTTGAAATCTCCATAGCCAGAATTCAAGAATTCTTTTTCTATATCACCAACAGCTTTACCAGTGGTTACCGAATAAATATCTATAAGATTCTTTATGCCTGGTTTATCCTCAGAATATCTTATTTCATTATCTGAATCTGTTACTGCTCTTTTAAACTTTCTTATAATAGTATCTTTATCATCCATTATATAAATGCTTGCATTTGGATTTTCATCACTTTTTGACATTTTCTTATTAGGTTCTTGAAGGCTCATTATTCTTGCACCTGCTTCCCCTATATATGGTTCGGGAACAGTAAATACATCTCCATAAATATTATTAAATCTCTCAGCTATATCCCTTGTTATCTCTAAATGTTGCTTTTGATCCGATCCAACCGGTACTACATCTGATTGAAATAATAGTATATCGGAAGCCATTAAAACTGGATATGTATATAATCCAGAGTTAATATTATCCGAATGCTTTGCTGATTTATCTTTAAACTGTGTCATTCTGTTAAGTTCACCCATATAGGTAAAACAATTTAAAATCCAACTTAGTTCTGCATGTGCTGAAACATGTGATTGATAATATATACAGTTTTTATCTGGATCTAAACCAGCCGCTATATATAATGTCAATAATGTTCTAGCTTTCTTTCTTAATATTGCTGGCTCTTGTCTAACGGTTATAGAGTGTAAATCAACTACACAATAAAACGTTTCATACTCATTCTCTAATTTAACCCAGTTTTTTAATGCTCCAAGATAGTTCCCTAGAGTTAAATCACCTGTCGCCTGCATACCGCTAAATAAAGTTCTTTTTCCATCTAACATGTTTTTTCTCCCAATCATAGTTTATATACATTTCGTAATCTTTATTTAAAAATCAAAAGATATCAATTGTTATTATATCATAGTTAAATGCAAAAATCTTGACTCTTTCTTAAGATTATACTAAAATTAATTTAACTTTTAAATGTTTTTATTAATAGAAAGGATTTGATTATATGAAACAAATTACAAGCTTTACTATAGATCACACAAAACTTTTACCCGGTATTTATGTTTCAAGGAAAGATAAAGTAGGCATTGAAACAATAACAACTTTTGATATAAGAATGACAAGGCCTAATTTGGATCCTGTTATGACTACTGGTGAGATGCATGCCACCGAACATTTAGCTGCAACATATCTTAGAAATCACGAGACATATGCTAGTAAGATAATATATTTTGGCCCAATGGGGTGTCGAACAGGATTTTATTTGCTATTAGCTGGTGATTACAGCTCTAAAGATATTGTGCCATTAATTACAGATATGTATGAATTCATTATAAACTTTGAAGGGGATATTCCCGGTGCAACTCCTGAAAATTGTGGCAACTGCACTGATATGGATTTAGCAAAATCAATTATATCTTCCAAATACTTCTTAGATAATACCTTATGCAATATCTCGGAAAAACAACTTGTTTATCCAGAATAAAAGTTTAAAGCATGATTATATTAATATAGAATATACTTAATTAAGAAATATAAATGGAGTGCCTATGATTGACAATAATTATGTCCACATGGCTGAGATTATGAAAGCAGCGTCACCACACCTAGATTTTAAAACAATGAGACTCGTTAATCTATTTACTTCCTTCATGGATTTCATGGGCTCTTTTTCTAATTTTAAAAGTAGCCCTGATCTTAAGTCTTGTGACCTTGATAATAACGAGATTAATTTTGAAGATTTATTATCAAGTATAAGACCCGTTTGTAATGATAATGAAAAACAAATGGTTGATACTTTTTTAAATTTATTTAATGCCATGCAAATGATGGATACATATAAAACCATTATGGAAGCTACTAATATGGCTGGAGACTTTAATTCTTTTAATGATAATGATTTCGAATCAAATGATTCTAATAATAAAAATGGAAATCAACAGACAAATAACAATAATAACATGATGGAAATGCTTAAAACATTACTTCCCTCCGATCAAGTTGATAATTTTGAAAATATTAGCATGGTTTTAAATGCAATGTCATATGATAATAAAGAATCAGTTGATAAAAGGAGTGAAAACGATGAATGATTTTCCATGGCTTGACCATCCAGCAATGAAAGATATAGACGCTAAAAAGCTTTCAATTCTAGTGGATTTCATAAACGAAGTAGATGGTTTACCTATTGATAAGGTTATACCCAAACTAATGAATACAAACAAGAAAATGAAAGATGAAAATTTGTCCTTTACAAAAAATGAAAATGAATTAATAACAGAAATCTTAACAAAAAACATGTCTGTCCAAGACAAGCAAAAGTTTGAACTTATTAAATCTATGATGAACAAAAAAAAATAAAAGGCTATTTCTAGCCTTTTTTTTATTTAATAAAATAATATTTATCTACTTCCATATACTGTACATCTTCTGTATTGTTATTATCATCATTTGTATTTTTGTAAGGTATGAGCTCTGTCCTCATAATATAGTGCTTGTCAAATTCTTTCCTCGGCATTTCTTGCAAAGCTTTTTCATACTCTTCTCTAATTATTTCATGTTCATCAGATATATTGCCCACTATAATACCTCCTTAAACTTTATTGACTAGTTTGGTTTAACTACAATATTAACGATTTTCTTAGCTACATATATTTCTTTAATAATATTCCCTGTTAGTTTATCTCCTAATTCTTCTTTTGCTTGAGCTAGAACATCATCCTTAGGCGAATCAACAGAAATTGTAATTGTTCCTTTTGTCTTCCCATTTATTTGGACTGCAATTTCTATTTCATCATCTTTCATCTTGCTTTCATCATACATTGGCCAAGTTTCATTAAAAACTGATTCTTCATTTCCTAATACCTGCCATAGTTCTTCAGATAGATGTGGTGCAAATGGCGATAACAAAATAATACAATCTTCTAAAGTCTTTCTATCTATGCCATCTTTGTTTTTAGATAAATCAACCATCTTATTAGTGTATTCCATAAATCCACTAACAACTGTATTTAAGCTAAAGTTTTCAAGCCTTGTAGTAATATCATAAATCATTTTATTTCTTAATTTAATAAGTTCTTTATTTTCTTTAACATCTTTATCTTTATTAGCAAGAACAAGATTGTAAAATCTATTAATAAAGCGATAAACGCCTTCAATTCCCTTATCATCCCATTCTGAATCTAGTTCCGGTGGTCCTACAAATAGTTCATACATTCTAAGAGAGTCACACCCATAATCTTTAACTAATTCATCAGGAGATACAACATTACCTTTTGATTTACTCATTTTAGTTCCATTTTTAACTATCATTCCTTGATTAAATAAATTTGTAAATGGTTCTTCAAAACCAATATCACCAATGTCATAGAGGAATTTAGTATAAAATCTTGCATATAATAAATGTAATACAGCGTGTTCTACTCCGCCTATATACATATCTACTGGTAAATATTTATCTGATTTTTCTCTTGATACTAATTCATTATCATTCTTATTATCAACATATCTTAAGAAATACCATGATGAACCCGCCCATTGAGGCATAGTGTTAGTTTCACGTTTAGCAGGTTTACCACATTCAGGACACTTTGTATTAACCCATTCATCAATTCCTGCTAATGGCGACTCACCTGTTCCAGTCGGCTCATATTTATCCACCTCTGGTAATAACAGTGGTAATTCGTTCTCTGGCACTGGAACAGTTCCACAAGAATCGCAATGAACAATTGGAATAGGCTCTCCCCAATAACGTTGTCTACTAAATACCCAATCTCTTAATTTATAATTAGTAGTTTTTATTCCAATTCCCATTTCTTCTAATTCATTTGGAGCTGAATTTTTAACAAAGTCAGAACTAAGGCCATTCCATTTTCCTGAATTAATCATAATTCCTGAATCAATATAAGCTTCCTCTAATTCTTTAACTTCTTCATTTTCTTTAGCTATAACTTGTTTGATTTCAAGATTAAACTTTTTAGCAAATTCAAAGTCCCTGTCATCATGTGCTGGTACACACATAATTGCACCTGTCCCATATTCTGCCAAAACATAGTCTGAAACCCATATAGGCAATAAGTCTCCACTCAATGGATTAATAGCATATGAACCAGTAAATACTCCTGTCTTCTCTTTATCAGCCAATCTGTCTACTGATGATTTTAAAGATGCTTTATAAATATAGTCTTTAATTTCTTTTGATTTTTCTTCGGTAGCTATCTCTGTTGAAAGATCATGTTCTGGCGCTAGTACCATAAATGTTGCTCCGTATAATGTATCTGGCCTAGTTGTAAATACTTTTATAGATTTCTCACTATCTTTTATTTTAAAATCAACCTCTGCACCATAGCTTCTGCCAATCCATTCAGCCTGCATCTTCTTAACCTTTTCAGGCCATTGAAGTGATTCTAAATCATCTAATAATCTTTCAGCATATTGAGTTATTTTTAACATCCATTGTTTTAGATTTTTTTTTGTTACCTCAGCACCACAACGTTCGCATGATGAATTTACAACTTCCTCATTTGCTAAACCTGTCTTACAAGATGGGCACCAATTTATTGGCATTTCCTTCTCATATGCAAGACCTGCTTTAAACATTTTTATGAAAATCCATTGTGTCCATTTATAATAATCTGGGTCTGTAGTATTTACTTCCATATCCCAGTCATAAACTGCTGCTATTTCATTAACTTGTTTTTTAAAATTGATAATATTTTCATTTGTAGCTATGCTTGGATGTACTCCCATCTGCAAGGCATAATTTTCTGCTGGCAGACCGAATGCATCCCAACCCATAGGATGGATAATATAATAGCCTTTTAATATTTTATACCTACTCCATACATCAGATAATACATAACCTCTCCAGTGTCCTACATGTAATCCGCTCCCTGAAGGATATGGAAACATATCTAAGCAATAGTACTTCGGCTTGTTTTCATCTTTTATATTTACAGGATTGTCTTTCCAATATCCTGCCCATTTTTTCTCGATTTGCTTGTGGTTATAAGCTGTTGCCATTAATAGTTCCTCCATTACGTATTTTTATTTTTAAAAATTCAATTATTCATTATAGTAGCATTTATATGGTTTTTGTCAAGTTTTTATCATGTTTTTATTTCTTTCTTTCATTAAATATGAGTGTATACAATATATTAATTACATAGAGATATTTTAGGGGGTATTATGAAACTTATAAGTCAACTTTTTTTCGAATACGGTCTATTAGCAATGTTTTTAATAATATTAATTGAGTATGCTTGCTTTCCGATATCTAGCGAAATAGTATTACCTTTCTCAGGTGCTTTCGCTTCAATTCAAGGAATTCCGTTTTTTATTGTTCTGCCTTTAAGTGTCGTTGCAGGAATAATAGGCACTTGCATATGCTACGGTATAGGAAGTTATGGTGGTACTGTTATTATTAATAAAATTAAGAACAAATTTCCCAAATCTACAAAGGGAATGGATTCTGCTCAAGTTACCTTTAATAAATATGGCCCAATAGCCGTATGCCTTGGTAGAATAATCCCTATTTGCAGAACATATATTGCATTTTTTGCAGGTGCAGCTAAATTAAATTTCATTACTTATATTATTGCTTCGACCATAGGCATAACAATCTGGAATGCGCTGTTAATCGGATTAGGTTATATCTTTCATAGCAATTATC
>DUQJ01000178.1 GCA_012837865.1 Clostridiales bacterium
AAATTATATTTAAAAATTAAATTTATAAAAAAACCTAGGACTGCACATATTTTATCAGTCTTAACATCCGTGTTTTTATTTATTTTAATAATAGGTATTTTAATCTCTTTATTAGTATATAGTGTAACCAATCAACTAAAAGTAGCTAATTTTGATGATATCGTTGAACTTAGCGAGCAGTTTATTTATAGTATTGATAGCTTTTATAGAACACTTTTAGAAAAGCTAGACCAATTAGATATACAATCATATGAGCTAGATAATTATTTTAATGAAATAACAGGAAGCTTAATGAAAGTTGTTAATTCACTTACAAGCAAAGCTATTAGTTCAATAAGCAATATATCTGAATATTTCACAACAATATTCTTTGCTTTTATAGTAGGGATATATTTGATGTTTGATGGCGAAATGATTAAGAAATATATCAGGAAAGTTTTTTATGGAATATTTAATAAAGAATTAAATGTAAAGATGAAGCAAATAGTAAGTGACTTAGACATGGTGTTTTCAGGATATATTAGAGGACAACTAACAGATGCTTTATTTATAACGGTTGTGATTAGCATTTCATTATCAATAATAAATGTTAAATTCGCCTTGTTAATAGGTGTGCTTACTGGAATTGGGAACTTAGTGCCATATATGGGACCGATAGTAGCATATTTCTGCACAACTGTGGTTTGCCTTGTTAATGGAGATTATAAGGCTTTGTTAATAGCTGTAATTGTATTAGCGGTCGTTCAAGCAATTGATGGGAATATTGTAGGACCCAAATTGTTAAGCAATGCAATAGAAATTCATCCTCTACTTGTAATTGTTTCATTGATATTTGGAAGTGCTGTTGGTGGATTTATGGGTATGCTTTTAGCTGTGCCAGTAGGAGCATATATCAAAGTTGTTTTTGTTAGATTTATAGATAAAAGGATTGAGAAAAAAGAGTCTCTATATGGAGAAAAGTATATAGATGAGTAGGTGATAAAAGAGTGGATAAGGTCATCCCAAAGGTCATAGAAGTTAAAAATGCAAAGAAAGTATATAGAATGGGAGAAGAACGAATACTTGCTGTTAATAATGCAAGCTTTGATATCTACCAAGGAGAGTTTTGTTGTTTATTTGGTTCATCAGGTTCTGGGAAATCTACACTGTTAAATTTAATGGCGGGAATCGAAAGAATAACAAGCGGTAAAATCATAATAAAAGGTAAAAACATACATAGAATGAGCGAGAGAGGTTTAGCAAAATTCAGGCAGAAAAACCTTGGTTTTGTTTTTCAATCTTATAATTTAATGAATTCGATGACTGCTCTTGAAAATGTTGAACTTCCTTTGATTTTTAAAAGAATACGAACTAAGAAAAGGAAAAGAGTTGCACTAGAAATGCTTCAAAAAGTTGGATTAGCTAATAGGGTTAATCATAGGCCAAAAGAAATGAGTGGAGGGCAGCAACAAAGAGTTGGTATTGCAAGAGCATTTGTTGCTAAACCGGAAATAGTGTTTGCTGATGAGCCTACGGGTAACCTGGATTCAAAAACTACCTCTGAAGTAATGCGTTTAATTAAAGAGATGGCTAAAGAGAATAATCAAACAATTATTATGGTTACCCATGATAGAAGACTGGCTGAATACGCCGATAAAATTATACATATTTTTGATGGAGAAATACAAAAGATAGAAATTATAAACGATGTAGGAGGAAGCTTATAGTTATGAAATCAAGAAAAATATTAGCCTTTATCATGGTTATGGTATTAACAATATCAGGATTTACAGGAAGTTCATCAATTAAAGCAACACAGATGCGACAAGCTATAACCATTGATGGAAACTTTGAAAATCCAATATTAATACCAGGTCAAACTATTCATGTAAAGCTACCCGTAAAAGCAGTGGGTGGGTATAAACAAAATGTTATAATACAATCAATTGAATTGTCAGAAGACGCTCCTTATTCAATAAAGAACATATCATTAAATTCTGATATAACTGGAAACAAAATAGACCTGATTACTTCTGCGGGTGGAGTTAATGTTGAATTTGATGTTGTAGTTAAAGAAAGTGCGTCAATTAAGAAATACAAATCGACAATACATATATCATATGATGATTATTTGTCTGATGAGGAAAATGCTGTTGGGTCTTTAGACTTTTTTATGCAGGTATTGGAAGAAAAGATCCCCGCTCAGATAACGGTTAATTCAGAGAGTAGTTTAAATGCGGTTATTGGAAAAGATACTTTTCTTTCTCTAAAAATTAAAAATGAAGGAGAAATAACAGCCAGAAATTTATATCTTAGTTTAGATTATAGCGATTCGGTTACTAATGAAAATGTTAAACGAACTAATAAAGAAGTTAAGATGGGTGATATTAAGGCTGGGCAAGAATTATCAATTAAATTACCAATATCAATATTGCCAACCGCGACATCAGGAATTAAAACATTTAAAGTAAAGTTGGACTACAAGGATATTGATGGAAATTCAATTTATAGCTTAGGAGATATATATGTAAACCTTCAAGGTAATACAAAGGCACCAAAAATAGAGATTGAAAGTATTACATATAATGGTCTCTTAAAAGCAGGTGATCAATTTATATTAGTAGCAACATTAAAAAATACTGGAGATTCAACTGCACAAAAAATTGAAGTATCTATAGATGAAGAAAATGTAGGAATTGCAGGCTTTATTAAAAATTATTTTACAGAAACTATAGAAGTTCAACCGATAAAAGCAGATGAGAAAAGAAATGTTAAAATACCTCTTATAGTTTCAAAGGAAGCTGTAGGTGGATTAAAAGAATTAAAACTAAAAGTTAAATATAAAGACGGTGAAGGTGTTGAAAAAACATCTACATCAACCATATATCCAGAAATAATAGGCAAAACAGAAGATCTTGAATCAGACTCAAATATATATATAAGCAATGTAAAACAAAGTCCAAGCGCTCCTAATGCTGGAGGCCAAGTAAATCTATCATTTATGATGGAGAACAAAGGTAAGCAAAACTTTAAAGATATAAAAATATCTACAATGTATGAAGAGGGTTCCTTTTTACCAGTAAACTCCGAGCCGTATATTTTAGTTAGTAGTTTATCTTCAGGAGAAAAGAAAATGGTAACAATACCTTTGCTTGTATCAAAGGATGTTCAGGCGGGTTTAAACCAAATAACGGTTAAGTTGGACTATAATGATGATTTTGGGAAAACACATTCTGGTGAACCGGTTATTATACCAGTACTTAATATTGTCAATGATGGTGGTGGTTTAAGTAAGCCTAAAATAATAATAAGTAAATTTGAAACTGATTTGTCAGAATTAAAAGCAGGAGAAACATTTAAGTTTACATTTGAATTAAAAAATACAAACACTTCAGTAACAGCTAAGAACATAACTGTTACATTATCTCAAAGGGACAATGTGTTTACTGTTACACAAGGTAGTAATAGCTTTTTTATAGATAAAATAAGTCCAGGAGAAACGATAGGAAATGAAGTAGAAATTAAGATTAAATCAGATTCTTCAACTAATACGTATCCTTTAGATATAAAACTAGATTATGAGTATGATGGTGCATCAATTAATCCAGTTACGGGTGAAATTGGTGAAACTAAAATTGAAGAAATAAATCTATTAGTAATAGAGAATTCTAGACCAGTGGTTGATTACATTAATGTTTATTCAATGATGGGAATGCCAACAGTTAATGAAAATGCAACAATGAGCTTCGAATTTTATAACATGGGTAAATCTACTTTAAGCAATGTTATAGCAACTATTGAAGGAGATTTCATAAAAGCAGATGGGAATATGGCTTTTATAGGGAATGTAGAGGCCGGTGCCTCTGAATATGTTGAATTTGATGTTATACCAATGACTGAAGGAATGGTAAGTGGAATATTAAAGATTGTTTTTGAAGATAGTAATGGCGATGAAGTAGTTATGACAAAAGACTTTGAAACTGATGTTCAAGGTCAAATGGAATGGAATCCAGAAGATGAATTTGGTCCAGGGATGCCAGAATTACCAGAAGCTAAAAAACCTATAATGTCAACATGGTTATTTGTTATAATGTTGATCTCTATAGTTTCAATTATTCCATTTGTAACTAAAGCTATAATTATTGCTATATATAAAAAACGATTAAGAATAGAAGATGAAGAATTTTAATAGCTAAATAGGATTATAAAATCTAATAGGAGGATAATATGGGCGAAGATATGTATGAAGGCGAAGGCATGTATGAAGATGAAGGCATGTATGAGGGTGAAGGTATATATGAAGATGAAGGCATGTATGAAGTCGAAGGCATGCTTGAGGTTAAAGATCCACTTATGTCATCTTGGCTTTTTGTAGGAGGTATAACAGCTCCAATCCTAGCAATCAGTATAGTCTTAGGAATTTTTTTGGCAAAAATAAAAATAAAAAAAGGAATAGACTTATATGAAGATTAGTGACTTGATGAAAATGGGAATAAAAAATCTATCTCGTAGAAAAGCTAGAACATTATTAACGGTAATTGGTGTTGTAATAGGTACAATTTCAATAGTTGTAATGATTTCTATAGGAATAGGTATGAATAAGAACTTCACATCTCAAGTTATGGAACAAGGTAGCTTAACAACTATTACAGTTACTACATATGCGGATTTGCCATCGGAAGATGGGGAGTATGGTGGCTGGAAAGAACAGAAACTAACTGATGAACTAGTAGAGATGATAAAACAGATGGAAAATGTACGTGCGGTAACACCTGTTTTACAAAAATATATTATTTTGTACTCTGGTAAATATGAGTCAGGTGTAAGTGTTACGGCTATGGATAGCACTTTATACAATGAATTTGAATTTCCACCACTCGAGTTTGGTGATATGACCCTTAATGAAATGAAGGATAATATTATATTCGGATCAGATTCTATTTACGAATTTTATTACTGGGGTGGTGGCGCTGGTAAAAGTAAGGATGTTGATATATCAAAAGACAAAATAAGCATTGGCTTCGGTGACTTTATGACAGAACAAGGTAAAAAAGTATTTAAGCAACCTTTAAATAATGTTTCGAAACTTATGCATACAGATAACTGGGAATATGATTACAATGCATTTATGGATATAGAATATTTTAAAATGTTGTATCTAAAATATGCTAAAACATTAAAGATAGAGGACAGGAAAAAGGCAATATCATCATTAGAAAAATATGATCAAATAAAAATAAATGTAAATAGCGTATCTAATGTAACAAAGGTCCAAGAACAAATAAAGGAATTAGGCTATCAATCTTCTAGTTTGGCTATGTATCTAAAACCTATGCAGGAAGCTTCAAAAATGCTTCAAATGGTTCTTGGTTCAGTTGGAGCTGTAGCAATGTTGGTTTCTGCCATTAGTATTGCAAATACAATGATAATGTCGATATATGAACGAACTAAAGAGATTGGTATAATGAAGGTGCTTGGCTGTGTTATAAAAGATATCAAGAAACTATTTTTGTTTGAGGCAGCAATGATTGGGTTTTTAGGTGGAATTGTAGGTATTACACTAAGTTATTTAGCTTCATGGCTTATAAATAAATTTGGTGCACCATTATTTCAAGCCTTACTATCAGGCAGTAATATGTATGATATGGGAAGTACCAAGTTCTCTGTTATACCTATATGGTTACCTTTATTAGCAGCTGGTTTTGCGATGGTTGTTGGAGTGGTATCAGGATACTATCCTGCTAAAAGGGCTACTAAGATAAGTGCGATTGAAGCTATGAAAACGGAAGGATAATATGGAGCTGACTAATGCATTGTACAATATTGTACAAAAAGCTAGTCAGCTTTTTTACTTATCGTGTTCTTTATTTTAATAACTATATATGCTATAATACAAGCTGATTAATAAAATATTTTAGGACGGTGAAAAGAATGATATGTAAAAATTGTGGGCGGAAATCAAATAATGATGATTCAAACTTTTGTGATTATTGTGGAGAAGCATTCAGAGAAGTTAATATTCACATTGAAAAAGAGGAAAACATAAAGGAAATTGCTGAGTTAGAAAAGGGAAAACAAATATCTATGTTTAATTGGCTTGGGAGTATGTGCCTTTCATTAATTCCACTTGTTGGGCCATTAGTATATATAGTAATGTTATTCGTGTGGTCATTTGGAAAAGACACAGCAACTAGCAAGAAAAACTGGGCGAGAGCGATGTTGATATTTATTTTAATATCAATTATATTATTAATGATGTCCTTTACAACGATAATGACAGACCCTGCTAGTCAGGATATGATTAATGAAATGTTGAAAATATATAATTAAACCTATAATTGTTTAGAATATGAGAGGACTTTTAGAATGAATAAAATAAGAACAAGATTTGCTCCAAGTCCAACAGGGCGTATGCATGTTGGAAACTTAAGAACTGCTTTATATGAATATTTGATAGCTAAACATGAAGGCGGTACATTTGTTTTAAGAATTGAAGATACAGATCAGCAAAGAGAAGTAGAAGGTGCTGTAGATATAATATATAGAACACTTAAAGATACTGGTTTAATACATGATGAAGGTCCAGATAAAGAAGCTAATTATGGACCTTATGTTCAAAGTGAGCGACAAGAAAAGGGAATTTATATTGAATATGCAAAACAACTTATTGAAAGTGGGGATGCATATTATTGTTTTTGTTCCAAAGAACGCCTTGATACACTTAGAAGTCATGTTGGAAATGTAGAAGAAGCGGATTCAGAAAAAGATTTTAAAGAGATTACGAAATATGATAAACATTGCATGAAATTATCCAAAGAAGAAGTAAACAAATATCTTAATGAAGGGATACCATATACAATCAGACAAAATAACCCTACTGAAGGTAGCACAACATTTAAAGATGAAGTGTTTGGTGAAATCAGTGTAGACAATTCTGAGCTAGACGATATGATATTAATTAAATCAGATGGGTTTCCGACATATAATTTTGCTAATGTAGTAGATGATCATTTGATGAAAATAACACATGTAGTAAGGGGAAATGAATACTTATCCTCTACACCAAAATATACTAGATTGTATGAGGCGTTTGGTTGGGAAGAACCAGTATATGTACATTGTCCTTTAATTACAAACGAAGAACATAAAAAACTAAGTAAAAGAAGTGGACATTCTTCATATGAAGACTTGATAGAGCAAGGATTTGTGTCAGAAGCAATAATAAACTTTATCGCATTACTAGGCTGGAGTCCATCGAATAATCAAGAGATTATGTCTTTAGACGAATTGATAGAATTGTTTGACTACAAAAATATTAATAAGGCACCAGCTGTATTTGATATGGTTAAGTTGAGATGGATGAATGGTGAATATATTAAGAAGATGGATGAACAAAGATATATAGAAATGGCTATGCCCCAAATAAAAGAGATAATAACTAAAGATATTGATTTAAAGAAGATAGCTATGCTTGTTAAAACAAGAATAGAGACATTTATTGATATTAAGGAAATGATAGATTTCTTTGAAGAGATGCCTCAGTATGATATATCTATATTTACTCATAAAAAGATGAAAACAAATTCAGAAAATTCATTAGAAGTTTTAGAAGATTTATTACCAAAATTTGTAGAGCTTCAAGATTATAATGAATCAAATATAGAAAAAGTAATAAAAGATTATATAGGTGAAAAGGGTATAAAGAATGGACAAGGATTATGGCCTATAAGAACTGCAGTATCTGGAAAGCAAAATACGCCAGGTGGTGCATATGAAATCATGACGATAATTGGAAAAGAGGAAAGTGTTAATAGAATTAAAAGGTCGATCAAGATGTTAAAGAACAGTATCTAGTACTTACTAACTAAGGAGAGAAATGGAATTAAATAAAGGGCAAGAAGAAGCTATAAAGCATGAAGAAGGACCTATGTTAGTTTTAGCAGGACCAGGTTCAGGTAAAACATTTGTAATAACAGAAAGAACAAGGTTTTTAATAGATAAATGCAAAATACCAGAAGATGAAATTCTGGTAATAACATTTACTAAAGCGGCTGCTAATGAGATGAAAGAAAGATTTGTCGAAATAACAAAAGAAAGAACTAAAGTCAATTATGGTACTTTCCATGGGGTGTTTTTTTCTATTTTAAAACATGCTTTTAATTATAACGCATCAAATATAATACGTGAGGATGTAAAGAAACAGTTTTTTAAAGAAGTTATTAATAAGTACAAATTAGAATATGAAGATGAAAAAGAGATAATGACATCAATACAATCTGAAATTAGTTTAGTCAAAAGCCATAAGATAGACCTTGATAACTATTATTCTATAAATTGTGCTAATGAAGTATTTAGGGCAATATATGATGATTACGAGAATAAATTAAGGTCCAACAGATTAATAGATTTTGATGATATGATGATAATGACATATGATTTATTTGTTAAGAAGGAGAAATACCTTAGTTTATGGCAAGATAAATTTAAATATATTTTAATAGACGAATTCCAAGATATTAATCTTATTCAATATGAAATTATTAAAATGCTAGCAAAACCGGAGAACAATATATTTATAGTTGGTGATGATGATCAATCAATCTATAGATTTAGAGGTGCTAAACCTGAAATAATGAAACAGTTTGTTAAAGATTATCCAGAGTCGAAAACAACTCTTTTAGATATGAATTATAGATCGAATGCAAGCATTGTTGAAGCATCTTTGAAATTGGTTAAAAACAATAATGAAAGATTTAGCAAAAAGATATATCCAATAAAGAACAATAGAAACAACATTGATATACAAACATTTGATAGCCTTGCACTTCAAAATAAAAGCATTGTTGAAAAGATTAGAAGATATAGTGGCCAGGGTCTTATGATGTCAAATATAGCAATACTTGTAAGGACAAATACCGGACATCATAATTTGTTATACGCATTATTAGAATATAATATTCCGTTTATAATGAAGGATGCTATGCCCAATATATATGAACATTGGATAGCGTTGGATATTAGAGCATATATTAATATTGCAATGGGAGACCATAGTAGGAGCAATTACCTTAGAGTTATCAATAAACCTAAGCGCTATATAAGTAGAGATTGTTTTGATTCTGTTAGTGTTGATTTAGAAGAAATTAAAAAGTATTATGAAGAAAAGAACTGGATGATTGAAAGACTTGATACTTTAGAATATGATTTAAAGCAAATTAAAAAGATGTCACCTTTTGCAGCTATTACATATATTAGAAGAGGCATTGATTATGAATCATATTTACAAGAATATGCTTCTATGCGAAAGATAAAATATGATGAGCTTATAGAAGTTTTAGATGAGCTACAAGAAAGCTCCAAGAGCTTTGCGACAATCATGGAATGGTTTGAACATATAGAAAACTATAAAAAGGAATTAGCAGACCAGAAGAAAAAAGTTAAAGATCTTGATGCTGTTAGTATAATTACAATGCATGGTTCTAAAGGATTAGAGTTCGAGGTGGTATTTATAGCAGATGCAAATGAGGATATAATACCCCATAAAAAAGCAATGCTTGATGCAGATATTGAAGAAGAAAGGCGTCTCTTCTATGTTGCAATTACAAGAGCAAAAGAGTACCTACATATATACAATTCTAAAGAAAGATATAATAAAGAACTAAAACCCTCAAGATTTATTAAGGAGATTTTATAAAATAAAGAAGCTATATTAGTATAATAAACTAATATAGCTTCTTTTTAAAAATTAATTTTCGTCATCGACTTTTCCGTCTTCGATATCATCTTCATCTTCGTCGTCAAAATAATCATCAAATTCTTCTGAGTCTAGTAATTCATCGAAAGCATCAGTTACAGCTTCAAACTCGTCATCGTCATCAATGTTCTCCAATACTGGCTCATCGTCATTATCGATAAAGCGATAGATATAAACTTCACCATCAAAGTCTTCAGAGTCTTCCTCTACCTCAACTGGTAAAAGGGCAATGTATTCTTTATCATCTACTGGGAAAATACTTAGAATAGTACATTTTAACTCAGCACCATCATCTAAGGTTAATGTAACAAATTCATGTTCGCAATCGCAGTCGTGATCACATTCACCGTGATTATGTGTACTCATATTACTACCTCGCTTTAATTTTGTTATCCGATACAGGATACAAATTAAATTTAACAGAAATAATATAAAAAATCAAGTAAAATAAAAAAGTTATAAAATCATATTTAAACTACTAGCTATACAGCTAACTTTTAGCTCTAAAGAAGAATCTTCCGACTCTCCGTCTGTGTGATAATTTATATGTGAAGAAGTTTTTATATGTATATCGGGACATTTAAAGTATTCAACACCTTTAAAGCCTATATGTTTACCAAATAACAAAGTTGGTATTAAAAACAAGATTTTAATTTTAGATAAACCATGTACTAAACAAATATCTAGTTTGCCATCTATTGGTGAAGCCTTAGGAGCCATCGCAAGCCCTCCACCTTCATATTTGTGGATCATATTAGATATAAGAAAAATATTATGATAATCTTTCGTTATACCATTAGCAGTTATGGTAGCATCAAAGAAGTTACCTAAAATAATTTGTTTTAATGCTATTACTAAGTATGTAAGTTTCCCTAATCCAAAGCGATTAAATACATCCTTAATATTGGAGTTCAAAGCTTCTTTAGTGACATTGGCGTCAAATCCCAAGCCGCTTGAACAAGCAAATCGCCTGTCTTGTTTTTTGGTATTTAAAAATTGAATGTTTCCATAATCTAATGATGTAAAATGATTGGGTTTTAGAATATTAGATAAAGCAGCAAGGGGGTCTCTTGGAATTTTCAAGCTTCTTGCAAAATCATTGCTTGAACCTGAGGGAATATAGCCTAGAAAAATCTTTGAGAAATCGAGAACTCCATTAATAACCTCGTTTAGAGTTCCGTCGCCACCTAAAACTATAATTTTTTTAATGTCTAGTGAATATTCTGTCAACTCTCTAGCTATTTCTGCAGCGTGCATATTATGTTTAGTAAAATAGGCTTCATAATCAATGTTTTGCTGATCTAATTGTGATTTAACTGTCAACCATGTTTTGATGCCTTTGCCTGAGCAAGCTTGTGGATTAATAATAAAATG
>DUQJ01000179.1 GCA_012837865.1 Clostridiales bacterium
AGAACCTGAACAACCTGAAGAACCTGAAATTCCTGAAGAACCTGAAACACCGGAACAACCTGAAGAACCTGAAATTCCTGAAGAACCTGAAACACCGGAACAACCTGAAGAACCTGAAATTCCTGAAGAACCTGAAACACCTGAAATTGAACCGGAACAACCTGAAACACCGGAACAACCTGAAACACCTGAACAACCCCAAAGACCTAGTAAACCCCAAAGACCTAGTAGGCCTAGTAAACCTATCAAATCACATAATAATGAAAAACCTAAGACACCACATACAGAAGAAAATGTAAATACTATTAAGCCTACTGTCCAAGAAATAAAACAAATAAAAAAAGAAGCTTCAATAAATAAAGTTACAGAAATTAATACGATTTTCAATATTGTTCCAAATACTAAAGTCAATATTAAAATAAATGGAGAAAAAATAAATTTAGATGTAGCACCATTTATCTATAAAGAAAATCAAAATACTACACTGATTCCAATTAGGGCTGTACTTGAAAAATTGGGCTTTGAAGTTAATTGGTCAAAATGGAATGATGGGACTTCAAAAGTAACAATAACAAAAAATGGGAAAGGCGCAATATTAGAAATAGATAGAGACTTTTGTTATGTAAATGGAGAAGCTATTATGATGAACATTTCTCCAGAAGTACACAATGATAGAACATATATGTCTATAGATTCTATTGTTGATTTATTAGATGTTAACTTTGATTACAAGTTTGATAATGGTATCACTCAATTTAACTTTGACTTAAATGAATAATCTAAAGCTTACAAAAAGACAGCCTAATGGTTGTCTTTTTTGTTATAATGTCTATCTCTGCTAAATTGATGTACAAATAATGATTGACGTGGCATTCGGAGACTTAAGCTAATTTATAGCTGTGTGCAATAAACTCAACCTAGGTCAACTTTAGTCGCAGCCTGCGTCATAAGACTTTGTCCTGAAGCACTCCTGTCATCTATGCGTCAAAGCTAAAGGTTAAAATCGTAGAATAAATTATCTGTTTATTGAGTAAAATGTTTGCAAACTAGACTTAACAATATCATTGACAGCCAGGTTTCCTTGTGTTATAATATAATTATAATCAATAGTGATAAATGCTTGCCCTGAAATCAAAACTTATATCCTTTATATAATGGAGCACAGATTTAATAGAACAAAAACACTTGGGGTTGACAACTTATAATATGTGGAACAATTAGAATTAAAAAACATCATCAAGAAAAACATTAACAAATTAAAAGACAAAGAACGCCAAGTCATCACTTTATATTATTATGAGAAATTAAAATATAAGGAAATTGGTTTACTCATAGGAGTATCAGAGTCCAGAGTTTCACAAATACATACTAAATCAATTAGTAAGCTGAGAAGCCAATTGTCAACTGAGGTAGCATGAAGACTACCTTAACATAAATTGTAAGCTGCATAAGGAGGAGCATATGAGCAAAATAAAAATAAATATTGATGAAGAATTATATGAAAAAGTAATGCGTAACGAAACATTAGTTAATCAAGGAGAGTTAACCAAAGTAGACCTAGAAATTACTAAATTTGGATGGGATTTGATTAATGAACTTATGGAAAAAGGAGAAATTAATACAGATTTAATTTCAGACAAGGATAATATAAATGTAATATATTTTATAAATCTTATAAAATATATTAATCTTCATTCAATTATAGAAGGAGACTTAATTAAAAACCTTAACTTTGCTGGCATGGAAAACTACTCAAAAGGCATGTTCCATAAGAATATAGGAAATAGACCAAGAAGTTATGATAATCATATAAATAGAGATTTATTGTAAAAAATATTAAGTGAATAGCATTTAAGAAAATTTAAAACTCATCAAGTATATAATAAGTTCAATAAAAAGGTTAACCTAGTAAAAAGGTTAACCTTTTATAATTTTAGCTTTATTAATATTGCTAAGCAATATAAAACATATATTAGTTATAATGAGAGCAATAAGTAAATGTAAATAGTTGTAAATAGTACAACCTTGTAATTTGCAAGGTTGACTTTTTTAAAAATACAGTTAAATCAATAAATCTCATGCCTTTAAAAATTCTTTGATATTAATTAAATGGCACATCTTGACAACAAAAATCACACTTTGATGAATAACACAAGGAGGAAGGTGATATGAATAAACTTAGAAAGTTTTATAAGGGTTTCACTTTTATAGAACTGTTAGTAATTATTGTTATATTGGGTATATTGATACTTTTAGCATTGCCAAGATTTAAAGGTCATATTGAAAATGCCCACCTAGCTCACATTAAAAATGATGTTAAGGTAGCAGAAGGTATTGCAACACCTGAATTATTTGAAAATAACAATGAGTGGCCTAAGTATTGGGAACCAGTGGATAAAGATTGGTTAGTCCTGATAGCTGAAAGAAATGCGCTTTATGAAACTAAAGGATTAGTTGATGGTGAAATTGAAGATGATGAGTATGCAAGGATGACTAAGGAATCCTTTACTACAAAACTTAAGGGAGATTTCTATGTCAATAAGGGTGGAAAGGCGTACTATGTAAACAATGCTGACAAAATTGCAATAATGAGTCATGAGATGAGAGTGGAGCTTAATAATGATAATGAATATAATGTAGTTGTAAATTTAGATAATTTGGCGAAGATCAAATCAATAACAGCAGACAATGGATTAATTACTCATGAAGTCATAAATGAAGAACTTGAGATAAATATAGCTAACATGAGCATCTCTGAAACTATCTTCAATTCAATAAAACATGACAAAGAGGTTTCAAGTGTAATAACTAATCTTTCTGACAATTTTGATGAATCAATAAGTTTTAATGAAGAAAAATTTGAGGGAGAATTAATTAAAGATGGCAAGTCCACAATAAAATCAGGAGTATTTACTCCGGCTGAGAACAAAGAAGTAATTGAAACAAGAATTTCACAGGGGACTAATACTACACCAACTAATGTTAGTTATAATCAGGATGGGTTTATTGGAACATTAAATAGGTCTAGAACTGATGAAAATGTGGTACAAACCGGTGGTGTTTATACTCCTGCAGAAAGCAAGCAGATAACAGGGCATACTAGTGCTAATTATAATAGTGGTGGATTTACTGGAACATTGACACAATATGTAGAGAGTGGTTCTCCGGCAACACCTACAACTAAATATGTGACTAATCAGTCAAGGGCTGCTTATAATAGTGAGGGTTACACTGGAACATTGACACAATATGTAGAGAGTGGAAGATTATTTCCACCAGAAACCAGATCCTTCCAGGTCGAAGGGGCTTCGTATTACACATACAATGGTTATGGAGCTTTTTCCACTACTTATTATTATTATCAAAATGGATTCACCGGCTACCTTCCATATTCCCATTCCAGACACCTCATTAATGATCTTTATGTTCCTGTTTATAGAGGTAGTTTAACAAAGCCAGGGGCAGACACAAGGGTGTATAGATACCAAGGAAATGTAACACATCCAGGAACAGACACAAGGGTGTATAAATACCAAGGAAATGTAACACATCCAGGAACAGACACAAGGGTGTATAAATACAAAGGTACCGTAAATAAGCCAGCATCAGACACAAGAACATACCGTACCGATTACACATCCACATACAAAGGAACAGTTAACAAGCCATCCTCGGATACTAGAGTGTGGGAACAATTATACAAGGGGACTGTTTATAAAGGCGGAAATGATGATATATATAGATCTAATGTGAAAATAGAATATTATAAAAACAAATAAACATCAAGTAAGATAGTGAATATTAAGTTGATAAGCAAACAAAAGGTGAATCAGAGTTATTCTTAATTCGCCTTTTGTTTGCTATTTAAGGATTTAATCAACATGTTATCTCGATAGTTAGCTGTCTGATGTTAACTTGTATTAATATTTGACATTCAACAAACGACACACTTTACACAATAAATCACGTTACAACAATTAACAAAGGAGGTAATATACTTGAATAAAAACAAAGGATTCACACTAATTGAACTATTAATAGTAATAGTTATATTATCAATACTTGTTTTATTAGCCGGACCACGGTTTTTAGGACAAACCCAAAAGGCGTTTACAACCAGCATAATACATGACGCCAAATTAATACAAGAAGCAGCTGAGCAATATCATCTTGATAACGATGAATATCCATTTATGTACGAGGAGGATGAAAATGGAGGACTTGTAGAAGTAGAGGCTGGAAGCCCTAGCCAATATGAAATACTTCACAAAACAGAAAGTTTTGAAGATGACAACCCAAATGTGAAATTTTATGAAATTGATTTCAGAAAACTCGACACTTATTTAAAGCTCAACAATGATGAAGGTTACTTTGTAGCTGCAAGAGGAAATCCTCAATTTGGAATCACTGCTCTTAAACCAGGTGTTACATCAACTCAAAATAGATTGAAAAATGTAATTGATGATAAAATTGAAGATAAAATACCAAATTATTATCAAATGGCAGAAAATAAAGACTTTAAGTTCATCAAAGATTCTTTAGCCCCCAATATATATAATGGAACAAAAGGATATTATAAATATGTGGGCACAAAAGAATATATTATTATTCCTCACACAATAAATGGGGTTGAAATAAAAGACTACTATAAAATGTTTGAGGAAAGCAATGTAAAAGGAATGGTATCTGACAATAAAAATATAACTAATATGAATGGTATGTTTAGAAGATCTAAATCAATCACTTTAGATTTATTGAAGTTTGATACATCAAATGTGACTAATATGCATGCTATGTTTTGGAATTCCCAGGCAACCACTTTAGATTTATCGACTTTTGATACTAGTAATGTAACTAATATGAGCAATATGTTTCAGGGTTCTAAGGCAACTACATTAAATATAAGTTCATTCAATACTTCAAATGTGACTAATATGGGATATATGTTTTATGGGTGCAAGTCAACTATATTAGATTTATCTAATTTTGATACTAATAACGTAAAAGATATGAGTCATATGTTTGGTAGTGCTTCTTATACGAAATATACAATATATGTTAAAACACAACAAGATGTTGATAAATTTAGTGGTTATTTTGGCAGTCCTTCAATATATAAATTTATTGTTA
>DUQJ01000180.1 GCA_012837865.1 Clostridiales bacterium
AAATTATATCTTGTTTTCTTCGTGGATACTCTAAATTAGTCCACCAAGTTATATTCCCAAACTTCTGTTTCTTTTTGCCATCTTGGTCATCAATGTAGTAACTAGTACTTGAAGTATCATCCGGTAATTCAAATGTAAATGAACCTTTATTAACACCTTGCCACATTTTATTGTCTTTGATTAAAGGGAAGGTTTCTTTATATGTTATAGCGTTAGTATTACCTATAACTAAAAACTTCTTATCATGCTCCACCAATTGTGCAATATATTCTCTAAATAGTGAAAATGGAGGGTTAGTGACCACAATGTCAGCTTGTTTTAGCAACTCAATACTTTCTTCAGACCGAAAGTCTCCGTCACCTTTGAAATGGTTCACTCCGATAGCATCAGCCGTCGGCACACGTCCACCGTCTTTCTCACCGGTGTACTCAAGCCACACAGCTTTCTCGTTGACATCATGTAAGCTGAATAAATTGAAGTCTTGATTTTTGTAACAACTTGCTATAAGTTTTTTAAGTCCCAACCGCTCAAAATTATATGAGAAATAATGAAAGAAATTACTTTCTCTCGGGTCGTCGCAATTCAAATAAACCGTTTTCCCTTTAAAGTGTTTTCTGTAGTGCATTACTTCATTTTCTATAGTTGACAATTGAGTATAAAACTCGTCATTTTTGGCTTTCCTAGCTTGCCTTAAACTCTTGTTTCCCATGCTTTCATCTCCTCCTTTATTACTATAAGGAAATATCGATCAAAGCACAGTATTGTCAATAACACAGATTAACAAATACTTGAAAAACATTTAATGTAAAAAGGTTTCAATTTATAATTGACAGTACTTCCTTTATATGTTATAATGTAATTAATAAGTCAAATGGAGGAGGTAATTGTGAAATGTTAAAGTTAATGGTATATCCAGCAGCTTTATGTGGTGAAGAAATAAAGGGTTCTTTTGGTCCTAATGTAAAATGTCATAAATTATCAATTAAAATGAATGATTGCAATACTATGGAAGAAGAATTTCATCCGTTGAATGAAACAACTTTATGGTCAATAGGAAATATAGTTGATGGGAAGTTTGAAAGAAATATGTATCTAGGTGAAACTTATCATTCCCAACATGACCTTAATATATTAGAAGCTAATTATGAATGTATGTGGTGCTAGCTAAGCTTACCAAAGATATACCTAAGATTTTCCATAGAATACTAAGTTAACTCAATTGTATATATCTAAACTCATAGTGAACCTTCACCTTAATGGTAATAAAAAAGCACACCTTGTTAGCTGGTGTGCTTTTTTCATATATTTATTCTTTTTATTATTATTCCAACTTTGCAATTATCCTCACTTTTTATATTCATATTTATTGTGTAAATCAATCACTTATATGGTCACAAACAACACTAGTCCACTTAGATTTCTTGTTTACTAAGTAGACTGTTGACCAGATTTATTTTATGTCAAACTCATTAAAGTCAATTGGTGAGGAGACCGCTGTCCATTTAAGGTAACCGGAAGTTTACTTGTCTTTTCAATTGGTTCATTGATAAATTCAATTAAATTCTTCAAGTAATTATCAAGTTTTTCTTTTAATTTGAACTCATTGCTAGCAGAGATGCCTTTGATTGGAGTGTAACCTTTATATTTTGCACCTTCATTTGTCATCTCGAATATTTCAAATTCTCTATATTCCTTAATGTCATCTCCTTTAATAAAGCTTCCTTTAGCTAACTCACTATGATTAATCTTCTTAGGTCCGACAACTGGAACAATTTTTTTGACTGAAAAGCAAAAGTCATAATCTGAGGTAATCTTAGCATACTTAGTATTTATATGGTCTTTTATATATTGTCTAACAATCCCATACATTTCTACAGAAGAAAGCTTACATGGATATTCGTGCATTAAAATTTCTGGTATAATTAATTTATCTAGTAATTGATGTTCAATGTCCGTATTGTCAACATTTATCTTCATCCTATCTCCAGGTTTTGCTGAAGCGTAATTTATCTTAGGAGGAAGCCTAAAGTTCTCAACTTCTGTGATAACATTAATTTTGCATGGAGCGTCAACAAGTTCGCCTGGGATTACTTCATATTCAAGTTTATATAAGTCCGCCACTGAATCCTCATAATCTAAATCTTCATAAAGGTGTTCTAATGGTAGGGCCTTTGATTCCATATCAGGGTCTCTCAACACCCATTTTCCACCTGTTTTTTGGTCAGCTTGCTTTTCCTGGATAACTTCAGGATACTTGTTAATTATGAACCAGTTTTTAATGTGAGCTTGTTTTGGTTTTGCTCCGTCAAAGTATAAGTGTTCTATTCTTGAGCGATGGTAGTTATAATCATATCCTTCTGATTTTAAAGTATCTGTAATGAATAATCCTATGTCTGTTATCACCATGTGTATTTGTATTTTTTCTTTTAGTTGACTTTTAGCCATTCTTATTTTCTCCTTTTCATTAATTCATTTATAAATCTATCTTATCACACGAGTGTCAAATGTTGTTTTTAAATATTTGTATTAAAAGGGGGTAACAAGATAGTAACACGCATTTTTGCCTACATAAGGGCCGGGTAGATGTTACAATAATGTTGCACTTTTAAAGTGTTATTTTATATTGTTAATAACATCGAGTAACAAGTAAGTAACACACATTAGCATTAGTATGAGAGTTCAGAAGATGTTACCGTACTTATTCAACATCTTCCTTGATACTAATGGTTGTAACTCTTGTTCTTTTGCCATCAATATTTTTAGTGTGGTTCAGTACTTTATATCCACTAGAATCATTATCTAATAAAGGGTTTATAACTCTCCATTTACTTGTAAAACCTTCAGAATTTATTATATTTAATTTCTCGCACAATTCCTCTTTCCTTTTAGCTGTCAGAGGGATATTTAAATATTCATTAGGTATTTCTATGTCAGCATGATTTATTTTTCTGGATTTTACTTTATAAACCAAGATATCTATGTCATTTCTCAATCTACCTAATGCCTGTATTTTTTCAGTTTCACTTGTAGTATTCATGATGGCTAATTTAATCTTTGAGTCATGGAGATCCCAACCTTCTTGCATGGCACTATTAATAACCAAGAAATTATATGGTTCTGGCATTTCCCCATTAGTTAAAAGATATTCTCTAGCATGAAGTTGCTCATCAGTCATCTTCATTTTTTTATCAGCATTATTTATTGACCAAAGCACAAGTGGATTAAAACCTTCCTCCTCAGCAATCTCAGCTATCCTTTTTTGTCCTGCAATAGTCCTGCTGAATGCTAGCGCCTTATAACCAAAATAATCAAATGTTCTTAAGCGAGCTCTTAAATGAGGTCTAATTTGCTCTATATGACTGAATTTATATTCAGACAATGGGATGTATTGTTTGATGTCTGGGTGATTTCTATAATCTAATATAGTCACGTTATCGAGGACCCCTGGCCTTCTTTTTTCCATATACTTTAAATACTCATCAGTAGCTGTAAAGTAATATATTTCCTTACCTTCATGCTTCATGAATAGTGTTTTAATAGCATGAGATAATCCTGTTGAATCTGCAATTCTTTGATAATTTGGTAATGAATGTATTTCATCACAAAATATCTGCTTAATGTCTTTTATAAAATTATTGTTGATTTCTATTCTTCTGCCAAATTCAGCATAGCTCATAACATGAATTTTATATTCCCCTTTACCATAAATAGTTCTATTTTGAGTAGTAAATGTTCTATCAGCCATTTTCTCTTTACTCACATTGTCTTTAGGAGAAACAGAGTCCTTAAGAGCAGTGTTAGAAACCAACATAAGAACTTTTTCTGGTTTATTATTTATAAGAACTTCTTTTATTAATGTTGTTTTACCACTTCCAACTGGAGCTAAAATTAATGTATTACTACCAAATTGTGGCTTTTCTTTTTTTATTATTTCTGATAAGTATAATTTGTTATCTTCAGGAATATTTGCTTTAATCATAGATATGTTTTCTTTATAAAATCTTATCTTTTCGTGTCTATGTTTGGAGTCCTCAACTTCTCCCACTATATATTTGATGTTAGAATCCAGTTCTTCTCCTTCTTGCCATTCTTCTAATTCTAAAATAATGTTTTCTAATTCTTCAATTTTTTTCATCTGTTCTATTTTTATATTTTTTATATTCATTTTTATTATAAGATCTCCTTTCTTTGTACATATTATATGTATTATACCATAACATATCAATTATGTAACAGTAAGGTAACATCACGAGTATTTAATTGAGACACAAGAAGATGTTACATCTTGAAGAAAGTTGTTACCGCCATTAAAATGTCAAAAAACTAAATTTATAATCAACAAAACGTAACATCTTTTTTGCTGAGACATCAGACTGTAACCATTTAAATATTAAATTGTTAAAAGTTAGCTTAGTTAGCCTAAAATATAAAACGGTAACATAACTCGTTATCTATATATGAGAGATCACTCTATGTTACCGCATTGTCTTGTATATAAAAAACACATAACATTGTATGAGACATTAGACTTAAATATACATTAATTTTAAAAGGTGAATATTATATAGTTAACTTAGTTAACCAAAATAAATGCATTATAGCCTGTAACAGTTTCTTGTCTTTTAGTATGAGAGACAATGTCCTGTTACAGGCAGCTTTATCAATAAAAAAACACATAAATGTGGCTATGCCTTGACTTGGTGGGTTTCCAAGTCAAGAAACGGGGTTGGTCTGGAGGGGTGTTTTTGAACACCCCTACCCAGGGTTTTGAAGGTTAACTTAGGTTCTATCATTTAATTAACTTAAATTTTTTAAAATTTTTTCTTATTAGCTATTAATATATTGACTATTAGGTTTTAAAGAAAACCTTGGGTAGGGGAATTAGCCAATTCCCCTCCAAACCAACCCCAGGACAACTTCACAAAAAGCGTGTGAAGTTAAGAATGTAATCATTAAATTAGTTTATTGAAATGCATTTGATTTTTTGCAATAGGAGAAAGGTTTTAAATAAGAACCTTAATATACAAATAAATTAAATAATAATAATATTAAATATTTAAGATTTTAAGAGTAAGCTTAGTTAACTCCACAAAACAATTCCCTAAAGTTAACATCCTAAGTTAACTTAGTTAACTCTCTTGCGAAAAAAATTTTTGAGACTTTCGCTTGTCAGCAGTAAGATATGTGCTTCCATCTACATATTAATAATCGAGGCAGAGCGGCGTTTCTATTCAAAAAACTCTTATCTACGGACAACCATACCGAGAGCGACTTTTTGCCGTTTTATTGAACTTTTTCTCAATTTTGCACACGCAAGAAACCGCGGGGTTGACGCACTTCTAGCTCACCGTTTTAGAGAACCAGTTCTTAGCTAAATATAAATAACATTAATTGTTGTTATTTTCATCAATTTATTGTTTTGCATTTAATTTAATTAAAACAATGTTTAAAAGATTTAATTATGTATCTATAGTTACAAATTTTGTTTCATTATAATTATAAAATCAATAAAGAAAAAATCACTTAAGCAAATCAAGTAGTCTTATTTAATGCTATTATATTTCAACATATTGCTCATGAAATTTAAATATTTAACTATTAATGGTTGCAGATAACTCATTGATATGTTATAATGTAATTAACAAACAAAACAGTTGACTTAAAATATAAGGAGGTTTTTATATATGAAATGGAATGAATACTTAAATGAAAATGAAAATCCAGTAAACAAAATGGTTTGGATAGTAGATATTAGAACCAGTGATGGTAACTCCTACATTCGCAATGTTGAGCCAACCTTGGTAATCATTACAAGCAATGAAGATTTACCTAAAAATAAACGCATTTATTATTCAGATTATCATTTCAGAAAAGTAGGTAAAAATGGAAATATATTAAAGCAGATTATTGCACCATATGATAATACAGGATATAGAAGTTATCCAGGAGCTTCTGTAAACGTATTCGAAACTTACGAGGAAGCCATAACAAAGTACAATGAGCAAATAGATGAAGTGATTAAAGAGTTAACTATACGGAAGAGGGAATTAGACACTGTTATCAAAAATACTTTCAATAAAAAAATCATCTTAGAGAATGATTAAATTAAAGTAAATAACAAATGGACATAATATATTAATTATGTCCATTTGTTATTTTTATTATGTTTGCATAAATCTACAAAAATTCATTTATTTCCTTAACACACTGGTTAAATATGTTTTGAAGTGTGGTGTTTACATTTATGATTGACACGTTTTCATTATAAGTTTCTATTGATTTTTTATAACCTTTATAAGTTTTTTTATGGAATTCACTACCTTCATTTTCTATTCTATCTCCGTCCCTATTGACAAACTTTCTTGATAATGTAATTTCTGTAGAAACATCAAAGAAAAGAGTGATATCTGGATAAACCCCATTAATAGCGAACTCATTTATTTTACTTACCTCTTCAATCCCTAGTCCTCTAGCATATCCTTGATAAGCTAGTGAACTTAAAACATATCTATCACAAATTACAATGTATCCAGATTCTAGCAAAGGCTTGATTTTTTCTTCTACGTGTTGAGCCCTTGAGGCTGCATATAATAAAGCTTCTGTTCTGCTGGACATTTTGTTGTTATCATTATCTAAAATAACCTCTCTTATGTTTTCTCCAATATCAGTCCCCCCTGGTTCCCTAGTCAATTCACATTTAAGTTGCAATTTGTCAAGATGCCTTTTTATCATTTTTGCTACCGTTGATTTTCCTGAACCATCAGGCCCTTCTATTGCTATAAATAAACCTTTATTTGTTTTCAAGTGACGATCTCTCCTTAATTATATTATGTTATTAATTAAAAATGTAATTAATTGCTTGCTTTGTTAATATTCCCAAGGTTTCACAACCATCAAAAATTATTTCAAATTTGTATTGATCTAAACCGGTTTCAGACACATGTGTTAAATGTTCTTCAGTTGGATTAATTTTATCCCTTTTTAGAATTCTTTCGCATCTAACTTTTTCAGGAACATCAAGTCTTATAATCTTCCCATTCAAATCAATAATTGAATCAGCCTCGTCATCAAATCTAATATCTGAAATATATACTGATTTATTGTTATTTATGGCTTCCACAGTAAGCTGTATTAATTTATTAACCCAATAATTCTTTTTTTGTTTTCGTCTAACATCAGTGCCCCAATATTGTATAGCTCTTCTAGATGAATCAGTTCTTTCATATATTGAATTTCCATTCAGTATATTTGACAATTTAATTATTTCATTAACTGTTGTATTAAATTTTTCTGCAATGTTATGAAGACATTCTGACGAATTTAAACATTCAATAATTTCAGTTATTTCTTTTTTCATTGGAGTAGAATAAGAAGCAAACATTACATCATAACCTTTATTTTCCAAATCCTCGCAAATCAAATCTCCTAAGGTGTCTTTGCCAGCTCCCATTTTGCCAGACATTGCATATAAAATAACCTTTCCATTTTTTATCTTTTCTAATGCATATTCAAGTTCAACTTGATTTAAGTCATAGGTTTTAGACAATTCCTTAACAGTTAATTTCACTAATAACACTCCTTTTAAATGTATTATACCTATTATGTTATATATTGTTTATTAAATTTCTGCTCCATGCACAACTAGTCTCTTATTTCCATTAGATCCACAAGTGGACAATGTGATTATTTTAGAATGTTCATCTACGTCGTTATCAGATATAATTATGCTTTTATCAATAACTTCATTGATGAAGTCAAGTTTATCATCATACGTATTAAAATTAGTATATTTATATTGATAATTTGGATCAGTAGAATAAACTGAAAATATTTTATACACTTTATGACCTTCATTTGTATGAACATCAATAGTATTTACTTTATCATAAAACTCTTGATCTTTAAACTTATGAAGATTTTGAAATAATTTACCGGATTTAATGTTATGTCCATAAATTACTGTATTATCATCACTGAAGTCTGGGTTGTTTAAATAACTTAAAAATATACTTCCATTAGCATTTTTATCTTTTTTAGGAGAATGTGTCAAATAAAATTCATTATCATCAGTCTGAACAATTGGATAATATATTGAAGTATTTTCAATATGGATATGACCTATGGCATCAGGGTATTCTTCAGTCAACTTGTTAATTAAATCCTTACTAATTTTATTTTTTTGTTTTATTATTTCTTCTTCATCGTGTTCGTTTAGAACTTTATCGTCCATAACTTCATTATATATATATTCATATTGACTCATATTATCTATAAGCTCTCTGGAACTAATCTCAATGTCATTTGTTTGCTTTAAGTTTTGAGTATATTTATAAATTTTTATGCCATTAAGATTAAAGATGATTAATAATATTAATTGAATAACATATAATATTTTACTGTTCATAATTTAAACCCCCTTCATTAATAATTATACTAATAAAGGGAATAAGATTTAATTATCTCACTCCCTTTAAGTTAATTTTCGAACAATTATTATTTAAACTTATTAAGCTTTCTCTTTTTATTAATAATTATGAATAACGCACCTGTTAATATTGACAATATAATTGCGTGAGTTATTCCAGGGTCATTTGTTTTAACATCTTCTACATAATCATTATTTTTTTCTAATGATGATCTGCTATCTATATTGTTGTCATCTATAACAATATCTCCACCTGTATCATTTGCATTATGATGAACATAATCATAACTGAGTACATCAGGTTTATAATGACTTGGAGTAGCTACTATTGTATACCCTGTTGACATGCTACCTTCAATGTTCACATTATAACCTTCTACAACTACATCAGATAGATAATATATTATATCTTTACCTGTCTCACTATTAACTGCCGGCATATCTCTAAATACATGTGACCAATTATTAAAGTCACTCAATATTACACTATCTACACTATCAGTATCACCAAAAAGTTTTATTGCAATTGCAGTTTTTGCTGCAGATGATCCTATCCATGACATGTTGACAGGAATATTTATAGTTTTTATAGGATTAGGTTTTTCAATTTGAGTATTTGTTATTTCAAATCCTTTTTTCATATCTCCTTTTATATCAACTTTATAGCCATCAATTTTAAGTTCGCCAATAGTATATTCTATTTCTTCTTCTATTTCATAAGAAACTCCATTTCTGTCTTTGGCTTTTACATATTTAAATACTGGCATGTCTTCAAATACATATTTAAATTTATTTCTATTATTTAATTTAACCTTTTCAGTTTCTTTTCCATTAGCGAACAATTTGATTGTCACTTCATCTAATGATTCTCCAATCCAATATTTTTCAATAGAGATGTCTCTTTTAGATTCTCTACCTTCTTCTGTATTAGTTATGGTAAATCCTCTATTCATATTTCCTGTGACTTTTACACTATAACCTCTTATTTTTTCTTCACCTATAGTATATTCTAGTTCTATTCCTTCTTCATCAGTAGCATCTAAATCCTCAAATGTGTGTTGCCATCTATTTGATTCATTCAGAATAACTGAATCTATAACTTTATTATTTAGTATTAAATCAACTTCAGTTCTTTTTTGTTTTTCTCCATCCCAAACTTTTTTTACATATATATCTCTTTTTTCTGTATATATAGGTTTATTTTCAACATTTGTAATTACAAAACCTTTTTCTGAGTTTCCAGTAATTTCTACTTCATATCCTTCAATTTCATCTTCAGTTACAGAATAATTTATTTTTAGATCATTTTCGTCATTATAATTCAAATTTTCAAAGGTATATTGCCAATTATTTTTTGAGTTTAATACAATTGAATCAATTTTTTCATGTCCAATCATTAAATTTATAACTGCTCTACTTTGTTTTTTACCATCCCAAATCTTTTTAACATCTATGTCTATTTTGTTAGTGTCTGGAATAATGATAGTACTTGTAATTATAAATCCATCAATTGCATTTCCATACACTTTAATTACTTGACCATCATCTCTTACTTCTTCAACTGTATACTTGATTACATTATTGTTTTCATCTAGAACATCTAAATCTTCAAATGTAAATGTCCAATCATTATTAACAATATTTACAGTATCAATAATTTTTCCATTAGCAAGCAAGTTTACCTTTATTGACTCTTCTTTTGTTCCCTCCCAATCTTTAGTCACCTTTATGTCAATTTTTTCATTTTTTATTTCTTCATTTTCTTCTTCTATAGGTGTATTATAAAAGTAAACATTAGTTTCTTCTTTATCTATATTTACAATTATTTCTGTTACACTGTTCATTTTGTATTTGTCGGGGGCAGTATTTTGTTTGATTGTATATTCTCCATAAGGAACCGTTAATATTGCCTTTCCGTTACTGTTTGAAATTGCTGAATCTATTAAACTATTACTATTAACTTGGAAACTAGCACCGCTTAGGTATACTTCTTCATCAACTGCTATTAATTCTTTACTAGGTTCACTATCATATTCTAAAATATTTATAATAAGATTGCCTTCTTTTTCTTCATCTTCTTCTTCATCTTTTTCTTCATCTTCTTCTTCATCTATTTCTTCATCTTCTTCTTCATCTATTTCTTCATCTTTTTCTTCATCTATTTCTTCCTCTTCAGTAACATCTTCTCCCTCTTCTTCAATAATGCTTTCTTCCTCTTCAATATTTGTGGTTGTTGAGTTGTCTATTTTATCAGCAAGCACCCCTAATGGAAGGGCACTAATAATAATTGAAAAAAGCATTATTCCCAATATTACTTTTGACACTATGCTCTTATTTTTCCCAATAAATCTTCTCATTTTTTTCAATTTACATTCCTCCATTTATAATTTGATTACAAGTTGGTTTAATTATAATTTATAAAGTGATTGTACACCTCCATATTAACTAACATTAGATTCATCCATTTAAATTTGTTTCATATATTATGCTAATCTATTGACTTATGTTTAATATCAAAAATATTAAGTCCCATAGACTCATATATTGTATCTAATGTTTGTTTGTATTCTTGTTGACCTTGATTGCTCAATTCAACATAATCATTATTTGCTACACCTTCTTCCTCTGAGTTGACTTTGTTCATATTAATTTCCTCCTAAAGCTAAAATTATTATGTTGTATAATCAAAATCAACTAATAAAGCATTTTTATCTCTGTCATTAATGATTATTTCACCATCATAATTCCAGTTAACTCCAAAGGATAATGGATTAACACCTGAATTTAAATTTCCTTTAAACTCTTCGTCAGCAATATACAACATTACACTATCTTCTTTGAGTGCTACATATCCTAACATATTACCTTCTTTTACAAATATTGGATCTGAATTATTGTCATAATTATCATATTCTTTAATTTTTTTGTTTTCCATATCTATCACTCTTACATTGAATTTTCCACTTAAAACCTTTATAATTTTTTGTTGTGGTTTAGGTTTTGATTGATAATGAAAAGCTCTGATTACACCTTTTTTGTTTGTGGTAGCAAACACTTCCTTGACTTGACCAAATCCCATTTCTTCAGCTAATTTGTTTTCAAAAAATTTCATATTAAATCCTCTTTTGTCTTTAAATATTTTGTTTTGCATTTGTTGGTCTCCTTTGCTTTTATGTTGTTTCATATATTATACTATTATAACATGTAATACATATGTTAAAGTGATATATGTTATAACTACATTCAAAATCATTTTTGGTAAAATAATAATAAAAGTGGAGAATAAAGGAGAGTGTATAGTTATGAAATATATTAAAATGCATCTTAAATCTTGTGAAATTTGTATGGACCAAGACAATCCCAATCTGTTGATATATGGAAAGACAGGTACGGGTAAATCTACCTTAGCACATCAATTGGCTAAGAGCATTCAACATGACTTTATGTTGATTGAAAATCAAATTGTAAATGACAATAAAACATTTGTTACTTGTCAATTCAAAAATGGAATAAGAGTGGAAAGTGAAAAAAAATATTTAAACAACTGCATTGGTGATGTCAAGGATTTAGAAATTAAATTACTAAAGGAAATTAAGTCTAGAAAACTTGTGGACAACAAAGAGGGCGTAGTCCCCATATTAATCATACTAGATGAGTTAGATTATATATTGTCACAATGTTGTGATAATAATAACTTAGATGCTATAGAATATAAAAGCAGACCAAACTATCTTTTAAAAGTCGGACCATCCATGGGAATACATTTCATAATAACTGCTCAATCACATAGTATATTATATCCAATTAAAGTTAACCTTTTAAATAATCAAATTGAAACAACGAGAGAAAAGTCCAAGTTTACTGCAAATATAAAGATAGTATTATAAAAGAGAGGTGATTAAAATAGCTAAATTTAGATTTAAACATGCAGTTATGAATGCTGGCAAATCTCAAGAATTAATAAGAACTCATTATAATTATAAAGTGAAAAATCAAAATGTATTAGTTTTAACACCATCAATAGATAATAGAAATGGTATTGGCATAATATCATCTAGAACTGGTGATAAAATTAATGCTAACTCAGTTATGCCTGGAACTATGAGAAGTTGGTTAACTAATTATTTTGATAATAATGAAGAAGATGTAATATGTATATTAATAGATGAAACTCAATTTTTTATTAAAGATGATATACTTGCTATCAAAGAATTAGCTGTGTTAACTAAAGATATCCCTGTAATTGCTTATGGATTAAAAGTAGACTTCAAAGGTGAATTATTTGAGGGATCAGCTGCAGCCATCGCAATTGCTGAAGAAATCAATGAAATTGAAACAGTGTGTGCCTTTTGTAATAGCAAATCCATTATGAATTTAAGATTTGATAACAAAGGCCAACCAGTTCGCGAAGGCGACCAAATACAAATAGGCGATAGTGAATATAAACCAGTATGTCACAAGCATTATATAGATGACAATGTTCGGATTATTGTATGAAATTAAATTATGCAAGGACTGAGATTTCATGAATACTATTTGTGACATTTATGTGTTAATTGGTCAGATAATTAAACTCAAAATAAAAGAGCCTTTTTAGGCTCTTTTATTTTATTATTTATTTATTATAATTGCTGAAGAAAATTGACTTTTATAATGTTAATCCTGTAGCTAAGAGCTAACTCTGAGAGATGGTCGTTAAAATGTAATATTCAGTCTAACACTAGAGGTCATTTTTTTTAAATTGATGAAAGCGGTCAAAAATCTTATTTAGATGATTATTCTAATAAATGACTAAGTTAATCCTTAAACTTTCTTTTAGAGTGTTTATGTATGCAAAAAGTAGTATATTAAAATAAATAAACTAATAAAATGCTATTAATAATTAAGCTAGATGATTGAAATAAAATGTATAATTCAAAATAATTTAAAAAATAGTTGACATTACATTTTAACTGTGTTATAATTTAATTATCAATATATTCACATGAGGAGGAATGCAGTCATGGATGTATAATTGACGAGATGCAAAATTCAAATAAGAATTGTAATGAATGTGAATTTACAAAAACTATATATAGTATATGTGATAAGATCGAAAGTGAGGATGTTATTTAATGTGGATTAGAAGCCAAGATAAAGAGATGCTGGTACATGCAAAGAGATTAATGGTGTTGGGTAATAAAGTGGTTAATTTTATAGAGGGCGACGATTATGATCTGTTGGGCGAATATGAGTCGGATGACAAGGCAATAGAGGTATTAGATAAAATACAAAATAGTCTGCTAATTGATATAAGAAGCGCAGGAAATTATGTAACTATATTTAAAATGCCATTAGAGGAAAATAATAACTTGGCCACGACCTATGATGATAATGGGAATACAAGGTGTTTCAAATGTAATTCAAAAGTTGAAGGTGGCTATTGTAATTGTTTTATATAAGTTGTGACATATTAAGGAGGATAAAATATGTGTGAGCATGAAAATATAATGCCAATAGTTGAGACAAATGAAAAAGATCAGAAAGTAGTATATTCAACGGCTTGTCAAGATTGTTTTAGAGAGTTTGTTGTAAGTCCAATGACTTTAAATGAATATTTCATGACAAATAAGTAGATTACAATTCAATCAAAATAGCGAATAAAGAAAGGGGCTAAAATGGATAAAGGGGCTAAAATGGATAAATGTTTATGTGGTGAAGAATTTAATAAATACAAGTGGAAGTGCATTTCAATAAGAAATGATACTAAGAATGAACATGGTTGGGAACAATATGGTGTTTCAAAATATTCATTTTTATATGCATGTCCTAAGTGTGAAACAATAAAGATGAAACAGTAAATTCCTGATTTTAGGTGGATATTGGAGGTGGGCGACATAAAAATGTATCAAGAGAATACAGAAAATTGGTATTACGAGACGAAGAACAAGTTTGACAACGGACAAACAGCTGTTTTATTAACAATGGATCTTACCATGACTACAAAAATAAACAAGACGTTTGGAAGATGTTTTTTGTTGCCTTAGCTGTTGGTAAACTTTTATGAGAGGGGAAATATGAAAGTAAGATGTATTAATAATACGAAAGCCGATCTCACTAGAGGGAAAACATACGATGTTGTGGCAAAAGATTTTTATTTTTACAAGATATACAATAATAGTGGTATATTATCTGATTATTATTATGAGATATTTGAATTAATTAGAAAGGACAAACCAATGAAAAAAATTAAAATTAAAAAATGGGAAGATTTAAATGGATTGGAGAGCCAAGATAAGTGGGGAAATAAGACAGATGTATTAGATATTAACCCATGCTATATAGCCATAAGAACCCATAGGGGCGAAGGTAATAGCAAGTCTAGGGGTATATATGTAGATACAACAGAAGATGTTAAGGGTGGTCGTGAGCGTGTATTAGAAGAATTACGGATGTGTGGGTTTGATGTAGAATTTATTGATAAACCAGTATTGACGGACAAGCAAAGGTTAGAGTTAGAATATATTAATAATATAATGAATATGAAGTGGCTTACAAAGGATGAACGTTTGAAGGTATATTATGCATACGACGCTAAACCTTACAAAAAAGGAAGTACCTGGGATAGTAGAGGCATTTATAAAAGATTAGAAATGGATTATGATTTTATCTCATGGGAAGATGATGAACCATGGAGTATTAAGGAACTATTGGATGGTGATAAACAGTGAAATTCTTCTGGTATATTATACATATATTTACTATATGTGATGAAAATGATGCAACATGGTTTAAAAATAATTTAATGACTTGCATTTAATAAAAACTCTACCGTTGGATATGAAAGCGTAACTGGTATAGAGTTTAGTTTAGAAAAGGCAGGAGAATTGTTTTTAGCTGTAGATAATATGCTTTATGATATATCAAATCAGTGGGAGAATGGATTTGATATTGAAGAATTTGTTGGAGACTTAAGAAAGATAATGTATGGGTAAATAAAATCGGAGTTTTACAGCTTGCAACATGAATAAAATGCGAAATAGAAGGGGAAAATATTGTGGATAGGATGCACGAATATCACAACAAATTAGAAGATGAGGGTTATATTGCAGAAGATGGCGAGCCTTTAAAGTGTCAACACTGTAACAATAAATCTTTTGTGGAAAAAGATAGTTACTTTGAATGTGTGGGAAGAGTGGAATATACATTGGTATGTGATAAATGTAATGAATTTGCAGGACATTGGGCTTATGGGTATTGGCAGATAAACTAAGTCACAATCCAACCAATATACAACTTGAATAAATAGCGAAGGAGGTTTATATGAAAATTTATAAAATACAAACCATCTATGGAGATTATCATGTAATTGCATTTAATGAATCCCATGACAAAATAAAGGCTTATAAGATTTACAAAAAATCAAGAAATGGCGACTATCGTATTAGCACAATCATACTTAAATAAGATGTCGCAATCCAACCAACATGAATAAATAGTGAAATAAAAAAGGAAAATAGACATGGGGATTACAATTGGTTCAAAGAATTTCAGTGTTGATATTGGAGATTATTTAGATAGCTTCTTCCCGTACGATAATTATTATAATCACTGTAAAGAGTGTTGGAAAATCAAAATTAAAAATAATGACACAAAAATGAAGTGGCAATGAATGAAAATTTTAATTGTTAATATATAGTGCTAAAACAAACATAAAAATTAAATGTAATAATAGATTTACAAATGCAAGAAAGGTGATATGCAATGAGTGCGAGACAAAATCAATATGCTTTTGAAAATATAGTAGTTAAAAAAATTGTAAATATGTCTGATCTTAATAATAAAAATGTGAAATGTAATGTGTGTGAAAATCAGTTAGATATTGGGGATTATTTAGATAGTTTTTTTCCATATGATAATTATTATAATCACTGTAAAGAGTGTTGGAAAATCAAAATTAAAAATAATGATACAAAAATGAAGTGGCAATGAATGAAAACTTTAATTGTTAATAATTAGTAAAATAAGATATTATAGAAAATATGAAACATATGAAAAAAAAGATATATACTATGGCAAAATTCATATTGTTTATGGAATTAAAGTGTCTAACAAGGAAAGTGAGGAATTAAAAATGACACCAAAAAAATATGAAATAGTTGTCTTGTGTGGAAGTACTAAATTCAAAGATGACTTTATAAAGATTCAAAAAGAATTGACTTTGTTAGGCAAAATAGTAATACCTATTGCCATATTTGGACATTCTGGTGACAAAGAATACTTGACTGAAGATGTAAAATCTATGTTAGTTGATATGCAGAAATTTAAAATAGATATGGCTGACAGTGTATTCATTATAAATAAAGATGGATACATTGGAAACAATACTCAAAATGAGATTAAGTACGCAATGAAACAAGGTAAACGAGTTAACTATATGCAATAACAAATGTGTGAATTAACATCATAAAATTTACTAATACAAAAAAGTCATTATATTTAAATATAATGACTTTTGTCATGTAGTAAATTATTTAATATAAATTAATTTTTGTATTGACAGATGATTGAATGATGTGTTATAATGTAATTAACCAATCAAAGTGAATCAAAATATTAGGGGGAACAAATATGAAAATAAAAAACAAAATAATTTTATTGATATCTTTAAGTTTATTATCATTATGTTTATTTAAATTAATTAATTATTCAATAATTAATGCCGATGTCACTATTGAAGTTGTTATTAACAAATCACTTAATTTCATTAGTAAAATAATTAATTAATTTATATGCTTTAAAACAATTGGCACCAACAAACAATAAAAATACAAAGGAGATGTAACTATGAAAGCATTGATATTAACAGACGCTCAGTTAGAAAACATACTACTTAAGGATTCAGAAAGATTTGAACTAATTAATGCAGGTGAATGGAAACAAGATTGCAAAGCCCAACTTTGCACATTTACATTTAAAGATACTACCACAGGCTTAATATATGAGGGGTTTGCAGGAAGAATTGGGTCGCCATTTACGGAGTGGACTTATGATAGTGAGGTTTGTGAGGATGCATACGTATTAAAGCCTGTCGAAGAAATTGAGGTTATTGTGATAAAGACAAAAGAGGTTGACGACAGCAAAATAACTGAGACTGAAACAGTAGAGGAAATGTAAGATTATTGCGGTAAAAAATTAGAAATGCACTTATATGAAATTTGAGAGAATGAATAGAAATTACAAAAAACAATAATTCATAATGCTGTCAACACATTCTTTAATAATAAAAAAAGCATTATTTATGTATGTTATAATATAATTAACAAATAAAATGAATCGGAAAGTAGGGGGCAAATATGTCAATAAAAAATGAATTAAAATATCCAGAAGGTAGCTACATAAAGTGGGGTAATGAATATCTTAAGGTAATCAATAACATTTCAGATTATACTGGCACAGTCATGGATATGTGTGGAGACATAATACATAATTTTTATTTTAATTATGCAGGAGATGTAGCTGAACTAATTACAGATGAAAACAAAATATCTGAGTTAGAAAATTTCATAAAATAAATTGATGTAGTCAACTTAGTAATCACTCAAATCTCATCATGACATAAAATATATTGTGATACAACAAACATTACACTTTAAAATTAATTTAAAACAACTGCTAATAAGTGTTGACAGCATGTTATATATAATTAACAAATTTCAAGATGTACTTATTCAATTGAAAATGTCAATTAATTAATAAGGAGGTTGTTCTTTTGGAAAAACAGTTTGGTTTAAATCAAAGAGTCTATATTAAAATAACAAGAGAAAAAGATGGGTTTAAGGCTGTTTCAGAAGATAATGATTTTGAGTTAAAAATGAAAAAGTTGCCAAACTTACTAAGATGGTTAAGAGAAAATATTCCAAACTATAGAAGTAATGAACATGAGTTTGGTCGAGAGGGCAATGAGCGTTTTTCTATAAAGGGAGGCATCTAATATGGAAAAAATATCAAAAGGTTTCAAGTATATTTGTTTGCTTAGGAAGAAAGAGTGATAGTGAAAAGGGACTATTTGCAAAAAACTTCATATCTGCTAAAAACAAATATTAAAAAATTAGCATATTATTGGTATGCTGAATTATATAAATATAGATAGGTTAGGAATATGTAATTAAGGTTGACATGAGATATCTAAAATACACTTATGTTAACCTTGATGAATATTAATAAGGAAAATGTCATTATGAATATGCGATAATATATGTACAAACTAGATAAGAAATTTACAAAATGAGTAGTTTCGAATCGGAAATTAATTAATATATCTAAATTTGAAGCTTATAATGGGAGGGCACTGGGGCCACCCTTTTTATTTATTCAAAATAATTAATTAGCGCAAATATATCCATTGTTTCAAGTTTTTATGGTGAACTCAGTAAACTGGTAAACTTGCATAGAAACACGAATTTATTACTTTATTAAAAAGTGTGAAGCTATGGTACCAGGGCCATCCATCTTTTGTTCGTTAAATTTAATTAAACAATTGTCAAATTGATATTGACAGTTATAATTTTACATGTTATAATGTAATTAACTAATCAAATGAACGTATGTGCTTTATAACAAAAAAATAAATAATAAAGGAGAGATAAATATGAAGAAGTATATGGAACAGTTAAAAAAAGGTTGGCACGAGGATATGAAAATATTGGGAGATCAAATTTCTGAAGAATTGCAAACTAGCATTAAAGATGATTACGAGGAATATGGAGAAATAAGATATGAAGGAGTATATCTAGCACAAGTAACACATGGTAAATATGACAAAACTTTTGACATTAGATTAGCTCAATTATCAAAAATAATAGATAAAGTAGAAGAAATTAAAAGTTTATCAAGTGAAATTGATAAGGAATTAGAAACAGCAAAGTATATAACCATATTAGCTTACTTAAGATATACAGCAAGCACTATAAAGGAAACAGATAAGGTATCAGCTCAAGCATAAATCAATATACAATGAAAATAAAATTTAATTTATAAATTTTTCAGACATGTCAAGGTTTACAAAACACAAACATTGAGAATGTAAATATTAATTTACGTTGACATGCTGTTATATGCATGTTATAATGTAATTAACAAATCAAATGAATCTAATTTCAAGGGGGATATAAATATGAAAACTTATAAAATGATACAAGATGCGATTATAAATAAAAAGTATGAAGCTGAAATGAAATATGAAAGAATGACAAGACGCAGACATGACGCCATTATTGATGAAGATAAATCAGTGAAGTGGAATAGAGAAGAAGTGCAAAGATTGAACAACAAAAGCCGCGAAAAACGTGACGAATATAGAAATTCAGTTTACCAAGGTGAATTGAGATTTAAAGAAGATTTGGCTGTATTGATTGAAAATCTTGATGGTTGTCTAAATGGAAAACAGGCAGAAAACATTGTTAGCAGAGCTTGGAGAGAAAATAAATCTGAAGGCTTGATGAGTGTACTATATTCTGCTATTGAACTTGCAGAATTTGTAATTGAAACAATCAGATTGATGGATTAATGTTGATATCTTGCGTGTTATAATATAATTAGTCAATTACACTTTAATAGGGAATTAGATTACTATGAAAAACAAACTAATAGATTCAAGTATTGCTAGCCAAGGGTAAGATTACACTACCCATGGCTATTACTAACTAAAGAGTGATAAAATATACTTAACTAACTGTAACACAAAAACCACTTGTGAATTAATAAGTAGTAACAATAATAAAAGTTATATTAGCGAAAGAAAAAGGAGGAAAATAATTGAGCAAAACATTCTTTATTGCAGACATGCATTTTGGAGATGCTAACATAATTTTATATGAAAATAGACCTTATGCAAATATTCATGAAATGCGGGAACTTATGTTATCAAATTGGAATACAACAGTTAGTTCAGATGATGAAGTGTTTGTAGTAGGAGACTTTATAAATTTTAAAGGAACAAAAAACCCTGAAGAAATATTATCTCGTCTAAATGGCAAAATTAATTTAATAGTGGGAAATCATGATAAAGGATATGAAGAATTTTACAGAAATAATGGTGTAAATGTAATAGAATATTCTATTATATATGAAACTTTTTGGATTATTTCTCATAAACCTATGTATATGAATGATAATATGCCTTATGTTAATATATTTGCACATGTTCACAATAATCCCATGTATAAAAATGTAAGTAGTCGTTCCTTTTGTGTTTCGGCAGAACGAATAAATTATACACCTATTGACTTTGAAGTTATAAAACGACTTGTGCAAGAAGAAAACTAAAATTAAATGACAGATTTAATGTATATAATATATACAGACACTCATTAAAGTTCACGAGAATAAGATCACGTTATCAGATGACATATTGTTATAAATAAAAGCGGTTATATTGGAAAAGACACAATACAAGAGATTAATTATGCTTGTAAACAAGGCAAGCCTATTTACTATTTAGAACCAATTATTTTATCAATCAAAAAGTGAGTCAAGTTTATTTTGACTCACTTTTAATAAAAGCATATTTAATTTATTATTTTACTGCAAATGTTAATTCTGATGGCTTACCGCTAGAAGCATTAAACTTATCAGCATCCTCTTGAGTCCTAGCATATCCTGTAGTTGCCTGGGAACTAGAGAACATATAGGACATATTAGTCACGTTGGATGTATCAAAGCTAGATAGATCTAAAGTGGTTGCCTGGGAGCCATAGAACATGTAGGCCATATCAGTCACTTTACTAGTATCAAAGCTAGATAGATCTAAAGTGATTATCTCGGAGCCCTCGAACATGCCGCCCATATTAGTCACTTTGCTAGTATCAAAATTTGATAAATCTAAAGAGGTTGTCTTGTAATACCGGAACATTTGTTTCATATTAGTCACATTTCCAGTATTAAATTTTGATAATCCTGTAATATTGGTTGCATGGGAGCCATAGAACATACCTTCCATATTAGTCACATTACTAGTATCAAAGCTCGATAAGTCTAAAGTGGTTGCCTTGGAATCCTCGAACATGTGTTCCATGTTAATCACGTTACTAGTATTAAAATTCGACAAGTCTAAAATGGTTGCCTGGGAGTCATAGAACATGTAGTCCATATTAGTCACTTTGCTAGTGTTAAGACTTGATAGATCTAAAGTGGCTGCCTTGGAGCCCCAGAACATTCTGTTCATATCAGTCACATTAGGATTATCACTCACAACTTTGGTAACAGCTGTTCCATTATTAATTTCCCCAATATCATAGAACATACGATAATAGAACATTCGATAATAATCTTTTATTTCATTACCCATTATCTTATGAGGTATCTTTACTTTTTCATGTGTGCCTATATAATGAAAATAACCTTTTTTACTTTCACCACCAACCGTATAAGTGTTAGGCGCAAAATATTCATCATCTATAAATTCAAAATCGTCATCAGTTAACAAAGTAGTATCACTAGGTGTTAATTTATCTATGGCATCCTCTAGATCTTTTAGAGCGTTGTCAACATCCTCTTGAGTGGCATCTTCGTTATTAATGACTTTATCTACTTCTTCTATGGCATTTTCAACGTCAGTAAAATCTTCATAGTCATCAGGGTTTAGCCCCTCAGCCTCTGCTTTTTTGTCAATTAAATCAGATTTATCGCCTTCGCCTTCGCCTTCACCTTCGCCTTCGCCTTCACCTTCATCTTCTTCATTTCCTGTAGACTCCGCCTTTGATTCTGAGTAATACACCTTGCCGTCACCTTTATTAGCATAAAAGCTACCTTTAAGTTTAGTGCTGAAGGTTGATTTGTCTAATTCTACATATTTGCCAGGTTCTACGTCCCTTTCGCCTATGTTTACTTCCCCTCTTACATCGTAAAGTTGATTTTCTTCAGTCAATTTTTCATGATTAATCACATCGTCAGATATACTAGGTATATTTTTATCATTGATTAATGATTCCATAACTATACTTTCTGCAACCTTAACGTCATTTTTAATGTTAGCAACTCTCGCCTTGTCCATATGATCTTTAAATTTTGGCATTGCTAAGAGTACTAATATACCTAATATTGCAATAACTACTAATAATTCAATAATGGTAAACCCTTTGTTGACTTTCTTTATTAATGTTTTATACATTAATTAATCCTCCTTGTAATTGTATATAATACTGTTATCAAAAATATTCAAGTAAGTTACTATAAGTCAATGTATAATGTGAATTTTATGTATTTATATAATATCAATAAATAATAAAATATTACATTAAAATTACGCTTCATTATTTTATTATAGAACAATGCTTAAAGATATGCACAAAAAGAAAATAGATATGGCTGACAGTGTGTTCGTAATTAATAAAAATAATTACAAAAGTCTAGAATATTATTGGAGGCGTCCTCACCTAAATTCAGTTCCAACAAGACAGATGATTAGTACAATAATCTGCTATATGCTAAAGCATGGTATAAATGTATTAATTAACACATTAGGTCACTATAAGCTGCAGACACAGATTCAGGCTGACAGATTACCTAGTCCTCCTTACATCGTATAAATATTTACATGACAATTATTTGAATAGAATGTTAAATTTAATAAATATAAAGGTTGACAGGGATAGCTTATAGTGTTATAATATAATTATATATAATTTATTAAGGAGGGGGTGTTAAGTATGGACAAAATAAACAAAGTTTGCGAATGTTAACTTGTGCTTAATGACATTAAAAAATCACAAGAAATAATTGATAGGATTGAAGTTGGAGAAGACATATCGTTTGGACTTATTGATATGTTGGATTCAATTTAGGGACCTAGAAGTTTCTTTCCTTATAAATTTGTAGAGATTGTAAATTATGATAAAGGTTTAATCAAAGTCTATGAAAAAAGTGTGGATAAATATCATGTAAATTTAGCTTGAAACATGTTAGTTCAATACGATACTGATTACTATGGATTGTGAAATATTAATATTCAAACATAACATTTTGTTAATAAACCAAGTTAAAAATTATTCACAAAAAACTATTAAATTACAGGAGGAATAAAAATGAAAAGAAAAAGTATACTATCAATTGCAATTTTAATGCTTACAGTAATTATAAGTTTATCAGGATGTGCTCAATTAAATGATTTTCTTGGTACAACTAAAGGTTTGTTAGTTGGGCAAGAATTTCAAATTAATATCTATGACCATTACGCTAATAAAACAATGGAGTTAGAAGGATCTAAGGTAACCATTGGTTTGCTGGAAGACTCTGATGACTCAAGTAGTTTTCCATCATCCGTAATTGAGATTACTATTAATGGAAATCAAATGTTACAAGTAGGTAACACAGTCATATTTGCTGAAAAAAGTTTAGATATGATTGAAGACTATGAAGTTGCTGAAAACATTGATATAACAGAAGGTGGAGGATTTGTACCTTTTGATAGAACAGTAAATAATTTAAAAAATAAGATAGGCAAAAGCAAAACAATAATAATATCTTCACAAATGGGCATTCCTATAGGTGTTTACCAAGGAGAAGAAGTTTACGTAACTGTACCAAATGATTTGCCTAAAATGACTAGACTAAATATAGATGGTAAAAGTTTATATATTCATAGAGCAAATTATGTAATTATGGATACTGCAATGATTAAATAAATAATACATTTGAAAATTAGACTTCGAAAAATAAATTTAATTAATAAATACTGGCTATATAAGGAAACATTTGCTATAAATAAATCTAAATTTGTAAAAAGACCTTTATGGTCTTTTTGTTGAAAACGCATTTGATAATCTGTGTTTACTTAGATTATAAGACAAATATTCATTGAGCGTAGTAAAAATAAAATAAATACTTTGTAGTTTTGATTGACAGATGATTGATTAATGTGTTATAATATAATTAACAAATAAAATGAATTGAAATCCAAGGGGGATATAATCATGAGAATAAAAACTAAAGCAATCTTGTTAGCATTGTTCATCTTATTAGCAATGTGTACACCTAAACTAATCAATTATTCAATGAGTAACGTTAGTGATAAAGTATTTAGCTTTGTTAATGAGAATCTTGATTGAGATTCTCATTGCAATATTATCTTGACTATACTTTGCCTAATATATATACTAGAATTGCAACTCAAACATGACTAAACAACGTTAGAAAATGAAATATAAGACATGCTATACATATGGGCATGTATTATAAAGAGGTGAAACTATGAAAAGGTGGTTCGAAGATGCATTACAGGCTTTTATTAACTCGGACATGGGAAGCATTAAAGATTATACGTTGAAATTTGCTCAAGAGATTACAAGAGCACTGCTAAATGAAGAGAAATATGAAACAGAACAATTAATAGACAGTTCTATAGAGGTTAGAAGTAAGCTGCAATCAAAAGAAAGAATAAAAAAAACCAAAGAATTTTATTATGGGTACTGGTACGCTTATGAAAACATAGCAAATCGCATGATTGATTATAAGGATATTAATGATGACATACACACCATAATAGAGTTAAATGAAAACTTAAGAATTTTAATTAACTTTTTGGGAATAGAAAAAGCAGCTAAACAAAAAGATATTGCAGAATGTTTAGGACACAATCCAAATGAATTGGCAAACTTTATGGAAACTGATTATGTAAAAAGAGCAGATGTGTTAACTAAAAATAAAGTTGGAAGAAGTGTAATATATTCACTTAATGCAAAAGGCAGAAAGTATTTTAAAGATCAAAAATTATCTAATTAAACAATTTTAAATATTAATTTAAAGGATGTGAATTTATGTTTGGTAAGCACTTGCAAGAAATAAGAAACTTAATGGAAATTAAGAGATATCAAAATATATTTAAACATAAAAAAAGATCTGTGTCCGAACATAGTTGGTTTGTATCTAAAATAGCTCATGGGCTTGCTTTATGGGAAAGAGATAAATTTAAGGAACATAAAGTTGATATGGAAAAATTATTATTTTTTGCTATCAATCATGATGTGGTAGAATGCTACACAGGAGATATCATATCAACCACAAAGGACTTTTCGGAAACATTTAGAAATGAATTAAATAATTTAGAGAAATTTATATTCAAAAATCATATCATTAATACAATACCAAACAGCTGGGGTAATATGTATATTGAAATGAATAAAGAAATGTCAGAACTCAATAACGTTGAAAGTAAAATAGTTGAAGCTGCAGATATTATAGATAGAATATTTGAATGTATGGAAGAAATTGACCTTAAAAATATGAATCCTTATGAGGCTATCTTAGTACGTGATATAAATAAACTTTATAAAATGAATCTTAAATCAGTTAATTACTTCTTAAAATATTCAATCAATGATTTAGATGGAGCAAAAGAATATATTCCTGATAATATTAAAGCTGAATTAGAAAACATTGATTTTTCACCTTATTTTTGATAAGGGAGTAATATTGAAAAGGATTGATAATGATGACTACAGCAACTTAATAAATTCAATAATAAATATGTTCACACATAAATCAAGGAGGGAAATAAAATGACAAAAGACATGTTAGGTAGAGATGTATATCCAGGAGATTTGATAATTAAATCAATTTCAAACCGTTGCTCAAGTGAAATCTTAATGGGAGTTGTATCCCCTACTGGCAAAAGCTTGATTTGTAGGGATTATGATGTAGTTGGAAGATCTCTAGGAATTAAGAGAATTACAAATTTAAAAAATATATTTAAAATAACTAATCCCACAGAATTAGAGTTAGGAGAAAAGAATGATATAATAGAGGATTATGAGAGATCGAAGAGTAATTAAAATAAAAATGGAAGTGAAAATACAATACAATAATGAGCTAGAAAAACTCAATAACATAGAAAAAGCGTTTGAAATGATTGAAATTTAATCTAAATATATATGAAAATAAGGGGGTAGCACTATGAGATTGAATGGTGGAATTTTGACATGTGGATGTATGGAAGATGCTGTGAATAAAAGATACATGACAAACAAATCGCCTAAAGGAAGGAAAGTTATCTTTCTTAATAAAAATGGATATAGTTTTGAACGTGAACAGGCTAACAATTTATTTGCTGAGGGGACAGAGTTAACAATAAAGGAAATATATGTAGGGAATAGCACGTCTAAAGTTGAATTTGAAGAACATCCTAATGTAAGTTTTAACACTGTAATGTTTGCCGACATCATATATTAACAAATGTATTCTCAAGTTGACCTTGGTCACATAATTCATCTCCTATCAATATTGAATTATATTAATAAAAATGAAGGGTGAATTTATGTTGACAAGTCTTTACATTGTGTGTTATAATACAATTAACAAATTACATTAGTATATAAGGAGGAATATAAGATGCAAATGATGGATTTAACAGAACGCTTCCCAGAAGGTATGAATGGTGTAGATATGTTATACCCTGAAGAAAACTATGACACTTTAGACGGCCACGATGAGATTTTAGACTTGGATGAATTAGAAGATATGAAAAAAGAAATAATGAAAAAATATGAAGTGAACTATAAAGTAGCTGACTTAGTACATCAAGTAAGAAGTGGAAATATTAATATTGATAACATCAGCGATAACAAAAATAAAATCATTGTTGCTGGCATAATTTCATTAGAAGAGCGAGAAAGAACACGACACATTAAAATGACAGAAGAAGATTTGCCATTTTAACAGATTTTGGTAAAGAAGTCACCGACCTCAAACGCTTTCATTCTTGAGAATGAAAGCGCTAGGTGGGTGAGTCTTCATTGAATAGCAAACAAGTTGAAAAAACAATGAAAATAATATAGGAGGAATGCTAAATGAATAATGTAATAAGCAATGGATACAAAATAGAGTTTAAAGGATGGTTTAAGAATTTCCAAGATTGCGTAGCAGTCTTTAGAATAACACATCCCAATGGTAAAGTTGTTGAGGACAGTAGAATGGGTAGCACTAGCAAAAAAGGTGTAATGAGAACATCAATATATGGAATAAAAATTAAGGTTAATCTGAATACTGGAGAACTTGAGCTTGCTCAATAATCAATAAATTATAAACTTTTAAAAGAATAAGGCCTTATAATTGATAGTTATTAATTATTACCTTTGATGAATGATATTATTAAAATAAAACAGGAGGTTGATTACTATGATTTATCTAGATTTACTCGCCTTTGGCATTAGTGGCATTTTGTTATATATACTGTTTTTTATTTTATTCATTGCATTTATTGTATCTATAATTATTCTAATAGCACAATGGAAAATGTTTGCTAAGGCTGGCGAGGAAGGTTGGAAAGCACTTATTCCAATTTACAACACTTGGATTATGATTAAACTCACTTTTGGAGAAGGAAAGGAATGGTTGATTTCAGGGACATTATTTGCAATAGTTGGCAATTATATTGACGGGCCTATTGGAGCCCTTATGCTTTTTGCTGGTGTAATAATGAGTGTGTATATAAGTTATAATTTTATAAGGAGATTTGCTGAGGTTGGCATGTCTATAGCTTCATTAATTTTGCCAGTAATTATTTATCCAATTGTGGGATTTAGTAGCAAATATAAATATACACCACCAACTATACATTTTGATGATGAATACACATTGTAAATTTCCAGTAAGCAAAAGAACCCCTATTGGGTTCTTTTTTGTTGACTGCAAATGAATATAAATACATTAAACTATTACAATAAACGCAGTTATTTTTGCAATCAATAAAAAAGAGATTGATAAGTAAATTTATGCTTATCAACCTCTTCTTATATAGATATATATTAATTCAATATTTACAATGAAGGTATTGAAGATATTCTATAGTATTCTCGTTGTAGTTCTTTAATTTCATATTCCACATTATTAGTTTTAATTGTTAATCTATTTATTTCTTCTTCTTTTATTTCAATTGATCTTTGAACCCTTTGTTTTAAGTGGTTTTTTGCCTCTTCTTTTGTTTTATAACAATTATTAGCTTCATACATAAATCTTTTAGCATAAGTGCTATTTGCCTCAAATCCATATAAACGAACTATATCTATTTCATTTGCATTTCTAGCTACACGATACATTGGCACTTTTTCGAAGTTGTTTTCCATGTCATATAATATTTTATCATACAGGTAATAAACTACAGTTTTTAAAGTGTTCCCGGGTTGTCTTACGGGTTTATATTTAACTTTTTTATTATAAGTAATAAGTTTTATTTCTTTGTTTTCTTTTTTCAATGTTTCAAACTTGTCATAATATTTTTGCAAATCATTTTCTAATACATATATAATTTCAGGTTTATTTTTTTCATTGTTCAAGTATTTACTTAAACTTCTTTTGCTTATGTTTAATCTTTCTAATTCAAATTGCTTATCAGAATTCTTTTCGTGTTTATCCATAGTTGAGGATGCAATAGCATTACTTAAAATGTTTGAACTATAGCATATAAGTATTTTCATTTTTATTCCTCCTTAATTTCATTTGGTTTGTATTGATTAATTATATTATAACATACATTTGTTTATGCTGTCAACTATTATTTTAAAAATAAAATAATTATATATACAATATTTTATTTAT
>DUQJ01000181.1 GCA_012837865.1 Clostridiales bacterium
GTAGTAAAAGTTGGAATTAAGGACATCACAGTTGTAGTAGGTCATTTGGCTGAACAATTTGAAAGTCTAAAAGATAAATACCCTATGATAGAACTTGTTAATAATGAAAGTTATTCAAGGGAAAATAATATAGCTAGTGCTTATGTCGTAAGAGACAAGCTCTCCAATTCTTATGTTCTTGAATCTGATTTAGTTTTATATAATCCAGAGCTTATAAGAAAGTACGAGTATGATTCCAATTATATAGGATATAAGACTGAATATAGTGATGATTGGTGCTTTAAAGTTGATGGAAGATATATTAAGCAAGTGTTAATTGGTGGCAAGGATGTTTATCATATGTATGGCATCTCATATTGGTCAAAAGAAGACGGGCAAAGACTGAGCCAAGATATAGCTACTGTATATGCAACTGATGATGGTAAACAGAAGTATTGGGATGAGGTTGCACTTAAAGACTACCAGGATAAATACAATATTATGATTCGGCCAGTATCTAACGAGGACATTGTAGAGATTGATTCATATGAGGAGCTGAAAATATTAGATGACTCTTATGCTTAAAAAAATGAGAGAGATAGGGAAATTTGATGAGTAAGGAATTGTCAAATGTACAAAAAGCGGAATTGCAGTTATTGATTATAGCTGATGAAATATGTAGGGAAAACAAGATAAAATACACATTGATCTTTACGGCATTGTGGGGAGCAGTTGAAGAAGCGAGTTTTTTATCATGGAGTCCAAATGCTAATATTGCAATGTTTTATAAGGATTATGTAAAGTTTGTTGAGATAGTTAAGGAAAAGTATAAAAACAATGATGATTTCTATATACTTGGCCAAGAGAATTGTGAACAGTTTGAAGAAGTATATACTAGATTCTGTAAGAGGGGATCTATTCGACTTCCCCAGAAAAGAAAAGGTGATGGCAAATATTATGATTATTATATAAATATTTCGCCAATATTTTATGCAGGCAATACGGAAAGAGAAAGAAAACAATTCATTAGACAGTATAGTAGGTTGAAAAACAGTTTAAATGCACTTCCTATTGTGAAAGATACGGTAAAACTGAAGAATTCCATTGGTATGGTTAAAAGGTATTATTACTATAAAAGAAAATCAGAAGATACATATATGCGGTTAATAGAGCATTTAGTAAAGTATCAGGATGCAACTAAATTTGTTTATATCCCTGATGTTAATTCTAAATATAATAGAATTTCAACCTTGAAAGAGACTTATACTGATCTTAAAGAAATTGAATTTTGCGGGCATATGTTTTGGGGTATAAAGAAAGGACAAGAGTGGATAAAGGATCATTATGGTCCAGATTATAGGGACAGAAGTAAGCTAATAATGCCAAATGCTTCCTTGTTAGATGGTCCTGAAATTCTTAGACAGGTACAGTTGGTTGAATTGGATTTATTGCTTGAGCTTGATTATATATGTAAGAAAAACAATATACCGTATACTTTGGGCTATGGTACCTTGCTAGGTGCCATAAGACATAAAGGATTTATACCTTGGGATGATGATATTGATGTTATAATGTTATATGATGACTATTTGAGATTTCTTGAAATTGCATCCAGAGAATTGGATTCTAACAAGTATTTCTTACGCTGGCATAAGACAGATAAGAATTGTAATTTAACTTTTGCTCAAATAAAACGTAATGATACATTATTTTGCAGAGAAGGAAGAGAAGGATATAATACCCACAATGGCATCTTTTTAGACATAATTCCGATGTTTAACGGAGCTAATACATGGATTCAACATAAAATCCAACATAGAGCTTGTAGATTCTTTAAAACCATGTTGTGGGCACACATGGGCCATGTTAGCGAAAAAAGAAAGACATATAAGTTTTACTATATGCTACTTGCTAAGATTTCAGTTAAAAAAAGCTATGCTCTCTTTATGAAATATGCAAAACTATTTAAAAATGATAAAGGGAAACTATCTTCATTGTGTATTTTTAGAAGCCCTTATAATAATGTATTTACTCGTAAAGACACATACGAAGAGTTGATAGAGGTTGAATTTGAAGGACACAGATTTAAGGCACCGAAAAAATATCATGAGATCTTGGAGTATTGTTATGGTGATTATATGCATTATCCAATTATGCAAGCAAGAGCTGCAAAGCATTTACCGAGCAAGATTGATATAAAACAGCATGTAATAAATGATGTTATGAAGAGAATAGGAGTATTATAAAAACTATGAAAAAAATTTATGCTTGTTTCACAACGGATGTTATCCATGAAGGACATATGAATATTATAAAAAAGGCAAAAGAATATGGATACTTAATCGCAGGAGTAATGAGTGATGAAGCAAAGGCGGGAGGATATCGATTTTCCACGATATCCTTTGAGGAACGTTTGAACTTATTTAAGAATATTCCTGAAATTGATGAGGTTGTCGTTCAATCGGAAATGTTATATGAGAATGTTCTTAGGGAAATAAAACCCGATTACGTAATACACGGAGACGACTGGAAAAAAGGAGCCAAATCCTATATTAGAAATAATGTGATAAAAGTATTACGGGAATGGGGAGGGGAGTTGATTGAGCTGCCTACTACTAGAAATGAGACCATTGATCGTATTGATGCACAAGCAAAAGCTAAAATTGCAATGCCTGAATTTAGAAGAAAGAGATTAAAAAAACTTATAGAATTGCGTCCAATAGTAAAGGCATTAGAGGTGCACAGTGGCTTGACAGGACTTATCGTAGAAAAAACAGTGGTTGAGAATGAAAATGGAACAGATCAGTTTGATGCCATGTGGATTTCTAGCCTTTGTGACTCTACTGTAAAAGGAAAACCAGATATTGAGCTGGTCGATATGTCATCTAGAATTCGAACAGTTGAAGACGTATTGGATGTTACTACAAAGCCCATTATACTGGATGGTGACACAGGAGGCCTCCAAGAGCATTTCGTATATAATGTACGTACATTAGAAAGAATTGGTGTCTCTGCTGTAATTATTGAAGATAAGATTGGACTAAAACAAAACTCCCTCTTTGGCAATGATGTCGAACAGAAGCAAGATACGATTGAGAATTTCTGTAATAAAATCAGGGCAGGAAAAAAAGCTCTAAGGACAGATGATTTTATGATTATTGCTAGAATTGAAAGCTTGATACTTGATAAAGGAATTGAAGATGCATTGGAAAGAGCCTTTGCCTATGTAGAGGCAGGTGCAGATGGGATTATGATTCATTCAAGAAAAACAGAACCTGATGAAATTTTCATTTTTTGCGATAAATTTAGAATACAAGATAAAAAGACCCCTCTTGTAGTGGTTCCGACTGCTTATAATAAAGTATATGAAAAAGAGCTTTGCCAACATGGAATAAATGTTGTTATATATGCAAATCAGTTAACCAGAAGTGCATTTCCAGCGATGAAAAATACAGCCATTAGCCTTCTGGAAAATCAAAGAGCATATGAAATAGATAAAGATTTATTATCTATTAATAAAATAATAACATTGATTGATCGAATATAGTCTAAGTAGGCAAAAAGTGATTGCTCTTAATATATAGTACTTAGGTGATGAGGGAGAGATGGGGAAGAGTTGAAAGAGAAGATCATAATAAGAATGGCAAAAATTCAAGAATTTGATAATGTCCGTGATTTTTTAGCGAGACATTGGGATGATGGAAACCATATATTTGTAAGATGGCCTGAATATTTTAAATACTTTCAGATTACTCATGGTAAATTTAATGTATTTGTTGGCCTTGGAGAAAAAACGGAAAAGATTTATGGTATCTGTGCTTTTGTTGCTTGTAATTCAAGCGTTACAACAGATATTCAATTGAATTTATTGCGTGTTATTGACAATGATAATGGTCTCAGTAGCTTAACGATGCTAGATTATATAATTAAGAATTATGATTTCCGAACTATAGCAGCATGTGGAATACGTCCAAAGACAGAAATTATTTATCAATACCTGGATTATCAGACAGGAATCTTAAATCATTACTATAGACTGAATAATAAAGATGAGTATCAAATAGCAGTGATAAAAAACAAAAACATATTAGATATAAGAAAAGGGAAGTATTCCTTAAACTTGATAAAGGACGTTCAGGAATTGCAGAAAAAATTCCATGCAGTATCATATCAAAATTCAATACCTTTTAAAGATGATCAGTGTATAAGGCACAGATATTTTGAAAGCATGGGGCATAAATACAAGGTATACGGAATTAACAAAGGAAAATTATTTTATGACTCTATCATTGTTATGCGAGAGCTAGATTATAAAGGTATAAATATCTGCAAAATCGTAGACTTTATTGGAATAGACGAAGATATAGGTGAGATTTCTACAGCAATTCAAGAACTAATCGATAAAAACAATTATGAATTTATTGATTTTTATTGTATAGGAATAAGTCATGAACTCTTAGAAAAGGCTGGGTTTATTATGAGGAAGTCAAACGATGAAAATATTATTCCACGTTTGTTTGAACCATTTGTTCAAGAGAATAAGGAGATTCATTATTTTATCAATACTAAGGCTTGTAAATTCCATTTATATTGTGGTGACTCAGATCAGGATAGAGTTAATTAGATAATAAATTATAAATGAGATAAAGAGGATGTGGGACAATGAATGAAAAAGAACTTAAAGAAGCATTAGATAATATTGAAATTGAGGATTATCTGGGAATACTTAAACTTGGAAAAAGGTTGATGAATACAATAAAAGCTTTCAAACAAGAAAAGAGTATTAAAATTGCGGTTTTAGGCTCCTGTAGTATTCAACATTTGATATCGGCATTACGAGTATATTTGCTTAAATATGATATACAGGCTGATATTTATCAAGGTGAATATAATGGAATAGAAATGGATGCTTTATCAGATGGCTCTGACTTATATAAATTCAACCCACAAATAGTTTTGATTATGACATATTATAAGGATATTAAAATAATCCCAGACTTGTTTGCAGGGGATAATGATATTGAATTACACTTGAAAAGAGAAGAGTCTCGTTATCGTAATTTATGGAATCATATTAACGAAAAATGTCAATGTCACATATTTCAAACTAATTTTGTATTACCTAGCTTAAGGACATTGGGCAACCTTGAATATAAGTATAAATTTTCTAAAAACACATATATTCAAAAAATCAACTTACATTTACTAGATTCCAAGCCTAACAACGTGGATTTTATCGATTTGGACTTTATTGCATCTTACGTAGGCAAAGGTAAATGGTTTGATAATGTAGCATATTTTATGAGTAAACAAGCATTTTCATTAGAAGTAATAGGATTTGTGGCAGATACTATAGCGAAAATGATAGCTGCACATAAAGGGCTTGTGAGAAAATGCTTAGTACTAGACTTGGATAATACTTTGTGGGGTGGTATCGTTGGAGATTTGGGATTTGAAGGTATAAATCTAGATCCAAATGATCCAATAGGTGAAGCCTATCTTAATTTCCAACAATATGTGCTAGATTTAAAAAATAGAGGAGTGATTCTTGCAGTCTGCAGTAAAAATGACTTAGATATAGCGAAGGAGCCATTTATAGAAAATAAAAAGATGATATTGAGCTTAGATGATATATCATGTTTTATAGCAAATTGGGATGATAAATCTTCAAATTTGAGACAAATAGCCAGTGAACTAAATATAGGAATTGACAGCTTAGTGTTTTTTGATGACAATCCCGCTGAAAGGGAAATTGTTAAGAGGTTCCTACCTGAGGTGTGGGTAGTGAATGTCCCAGAAGATCCGGCTAATTATGCATCAGTATTAGCTTTTGAAAATCCATTTGAATGGAGTTATATAACAAAGGAAGATATCAGCAGAAGCCAATCCTATATACAAAACAAGAAGAGAATTACAAGCAATCTAAGTTTTAATGATTATAATGAATATCTCCAGGATTTAGAGATGCAGGCATTCATAAAGTATATTGATAATGATGATTCTACAAGGTTTTTACAATTAATAAATAAAACAAATCAATTTAATTTAAGAACGCAAAGATATAATGAATTGCAGATTGAACAGTTTAGTAATGATAAGAACTATTCTTTGATTAGTATATCTATAAGTGACAAATTCAGCGAATATGGAATTGTTTCATGCATTATATTAAGAAAAGAAAAGAGAATATGTTTTATAGATACTTGGGTTATGAGTTGTAGAGTTTTAAAACGAGGAATTGAAAGTTTGGTTATGGAAAAAATAATAGAATCAGCTACAGAAATGGGATGTGATCAAGTTGTAGGTGAATATATTCCCACTGTAAAAAATGCTATGGTGAAAAATATATACATAGATTTTGGTTTTGAACCTGTGGATTTTCTAGAAAAAACAAACTGTAGCTCATCGGAAGGTAACCTGTATCTTTTAAAGGATTTAAATAAAATAAAACAAAACCCCTATTATATTTCAAAAAATTAATAAAAAAAGAAAGAGGTGTTTTAATGAGTATTAAAAAAGATTTAGAAGAAATTTTTAGAGATGTATTTGAGGATAATGACTTGGAACTTTTTGATAAGATGAGTGCTAAAGATATTGATGATTGGGATTCGTTAACTCATATTCAACTTATTTTAGAGATTGAAAAGGCATTTCAAGTGAAGTTTACATTAGAAGAGGTTATGAAAACGCAGAATGTAGGGGAATTTATTGATTTATTAACAATTAAAATTAGGAAGTAAAGATTAAATAGAAGTAGGATAAAAATATGAATGAATTTAAGTTTGATAGTATTGTAATTAATCAAAAAGCAGAATTTAAGATCAAAATTACATCATCGATGTTAGATATGTTTAAAGAAATAACTGGTGATGTAAATCCCATGCATATAGATGATTCATATGCAAAAGAACAGGGATATGAGTCAAGGCTAGCATATGGTATGCTAACAGCATCCTTTTATTCAACATTAGTTGGAGTTTACTTGCCAGGAAAGTATTGTGTTTTCCAGGAATGCAGGACGAGTTTTAACAAACCGGTTTATGTTAATGACACACTTTATATTTCAGGAGAGGTAATTGAAATTCATGAGGTGTTAAAACGTATAACGATTAAAGCTGTTATAAAAAATCAAAAAAATGATAAAGTTTCAAAAGCAATTTTAGCAGTTGGTACATATGAGGAGACTTAAAATGATAAGTTATGAAAAAATATTTTTTATTATTGGAGCTTCGTCTGACATTGGTATAAGTTATATTAAGCATTTAGATAAAGAGAAGGGTAAAAACTCTCTTGTTATTGCTCATTGCAGACAGTCTATAGGGAAGTTAGTAAATCTTCAAACCAAGTTAAACCATATTAAAATGGAAATAATTCAATGTGATCTTGAAAATCCAAAACTTGTTACTGATATGATTACTCAGATAAAAGAGAAATATGTCTGCCCTACACATATTTTGCATTTAGCTGCAAATAAGTTTGAGCATATGAGAATTAGGAAGCTAGACTGGAAAAATATTTCTAAAGATATGGAAGTACAGGTCCACTCTATAGCTGAAATATTCAAGGCCTTTCTTCCGACAATGGTTAAAAACAACTATGGAAGATGTGTAATTATGTTGAGTGAATACACATTAGGAAAGCCACCTAAGTTTATGATAAATTATAATATTGTTAAGTACGCGTTACTAGGTCTTATGAAAAGTGCGGCAGCGGAATATGATGGAAGCAATGTTTGTATTAATGGTATATCACCGAGTATGATAGAAACAAGCTTTTTATCGAATCTTGATCCCAGGCAAATAGAAATGAATGCTCAGAATAATGCGATGAAAAGAAATGTCCTGGTGGAAGAAGTAATTAGTGGTATAGATTTCTTAATGTCCGATAATTCAAGTTATGTTAATGGGATCAATTTGAATATAAGTGGAGGTAATTATATGTAAAATATCTAATTTACTAGTATACTATTCACCGTAAATAGGATAATATAATAATAGAGTTAAAACACCCTCATATCATCAAATGTAAATAAAGGAGGATTTTATGATTTTCATATTACTAATATTAGCAATTGTATGCGTAGAGAAAAAGATTAAGGATTACATCGAATCAAACAAACAATATGGTGATGAAAAAGAGATTTTAGATGGGAAAATCATTATTAATAAACACCATAATTATGGTATGATGCTAAACTTTCTAGAAGACAAAAAAGAATTAGCATTAATGATTCCTAGTATTTGCCTTGGTGGTCTACTAATTATATTTGCAATTGTATTAACTAAAAAAAGAAGTTTTTTATTGAAACTAGGATTTTCATTCTTACTAGGTGGTGCTATAAGTAATATACATGATAGGGTTAAGCGTGGATATGTAGTAGATTACTTTAGCATTAATAAAGGGAAGGAATTAAAAAGACTAGTCTTTAATATAGCAGATGTATTTATATTTGTTGGAACAATTATAATAGGTATAGTGTCTTTTTTTAAATTATTCTCATCTGAAGATTCAGTGGAGAGAATAAATAAATCAGAAATTAATTTTTAAATATAAAAACAAGATTAATCTCTTATGGAATAGATGGATTTCATTTGAGATTAATTTTGTTTTATTGAAAGTAATGCTGACTTCACAAAACTTTAACAAATATATAGATTGATTTATATTGAAACTATTATATAATTATAATAATGCAATGCTATATAATAGAATTCTTAAGAGGAGGATTTGATGGATAATAAAAATAAAAAAGATAAAAATCCTAAAATAAATAAAAAAGCGATATTGTTTACATTGGTTGCAGCATTGTTAATGTGGTATTTATTAACGGTGGTTCAAAACCAAATACATGATGCAACAAATATTGAAATAACATATGACGAGTTCATTGCTATGATAGACAAAGGCGAAATTGAATTTGTTGAAGTACATCAGGATAAATTAATAATAACACCCAAAAATCAAAAAGAAGGAAAAATTCCAACAACTTATTATACTGGCATAATTAATAATGATACCAATTTTGTTGAAAGACTAGACTCAGCAGAGCCAAAGGTGAAGTTTGGTAAAGCTAAAGCTGAAAACAGATCTATAATATTAGACTTTATATTAGCTTGGGTATTGCCTTTTGGTATGATATACCTACTTATGTGGTTTGTCTTTAAAGGGGTCTCTAAAAATAGTGGTGGTGGCGTTATGGGTGTAGGAAAAAGTAATGCTAAAATCTATGTTGAAAAAACAACAGGTATAACCTTTAAAGATGTCGCAGGACAAGAAGAAGCAAAAGAATCATTGATAGAGATAGTTGATTTTCTTCATAACCCAGACAAATATGCAAGGATTGGTGCTAAATTACCTAAAGGAGCATTATTGGTAGGACCACCAGGTACTGGAAAAACCTTATTAGCTAAAGCGATTGCTGGCGAAGCAAAAGTACCGTTTTTCTCATTATCTGGATCTGATTTTGTGGAGATGTTTGTTGGAGTAGGTGCATCTAGAGTAAGAGACCTATTTAAGCAGGCTGAACAAAATGCACCGAGTATAGTATTTATAGATGAAATTGATGCTATAGGTAAAAGCAGAGATAGTAGATATGGTGGAGGTAATGACGAACGAGAACAAACATTGAATCAATTACTTGCTAATATGGATGGATTTGACTCATCTAAAGGAGTAGTTATACTGGCAGCTACCAACAGACCAGATGTTCTTGATAAGGCATTATTGCGTCCGGGTAGATTTGATAGAAGAATAATAGTTGATAAACCTGATTTAAAAGGAAGATTAGAAGTTTTAAAGGTTCATGCAAGAAATGTCTTAATGCATGATTCAGTTGATTTAGAAGAAATTGCGCTAGCAACTTCGGGTGCAGTTGGATCAGATTTAGCAAATATGATAAATGAAGCAGCTATACTTGCTGTAAAACAAGGAAGAACAATAGTAAAACAAGAAGATTTATTTGAATCAGTAGAAGTTGTAATTGCTGGTAAAGAGAAAAAAGATAGAATTTTAAATAAAGAAGAAAAAAGAATAGTTGCTTTCCACGAAGTTGGACATGCATTAGTAACAACTGTAGAAAAAGATGCTGAACCAATTCAAAAGATAACTATTGTCCCACGTACTATGGGTTCTTTGGGTTATGTAATGCAAGTGCCTGAAGAAGAGAAATACTTAATGAGTAAAGATGAAATGCTAACAAGAATAACAACCTTATTTGGTGGCCGTGCTGCAGAACAAATTGTATTTAATTCTGTTACAACAGGTGCTTCCAATGACATTGAGCAAGCTACTAGTATAGCAAGAGCAATGGTCACACAATATGGAATGTCTGAGAAGTTTGGTTTAATGGGATTAGAATCTATTGAAAACCGTTATCTTGATGGAAGAGCTGTTCAAAATTGTAGTGATCAAACTGCTGCTGATGTTGATAGTGAAGTAATGAGAATTTTAAAAGAATGCTATATAAAGGCAGAAAATATTATAAAAGAAAACAGAGAAGCACTTGATGCTATTGCAGAACATTTAATAGAGCATGAAACTATAACAGGAAAGGCCTTCGTTAAAATTTATGAAGAAGTTACAGGAAGAACTGTGGTTAAGAAAAGCTCAGAAAAGAAAATGGATGAAAAGACGATAGATGAAGAAAAAACTGTTGAAAATGAAACTGACGGAAACAATAATGTTGAAATTTTAAAAAGCTAAGGATACTTTAAAAGACCTTATATTCTAAAAAAAGGATATAAGGTTTTTTATATAGACGGCTATACTTTATTGTAACAATAGAACTAGTATGATATAATATCTGCCTATGAGAGGATAGCATTATGTTTGAAATTAAAAAAGAATTAAAGAAATTACCGGATAAACCTGGTGTTTATATAATGCGAAATGAAAATGATGAGATTATCTATGTAGGCAAAGCCATTAAGTTGAAAAACAGGGTAAGACAATATTTTCAAAATAGCAATAACCATTCATCAAAAATAAAAAAGATGGTCTCAAATATAGATCATTTTGAATATATAATAACAGACTCTGAGGTTGAAGCGCTTGTTTTAGAATGTAATTTAATAAAAGAAAATAGACCTAAGTATAATACTATGCTGAAAGATGATAAGACATATCCTTTTATTAAAGTTACAATTAACGAGCCTTACCCAAGAGTCTTATTTACACGCTTAGTAAAGAAAGATAAGGCAAAATACTTTGGACCATTCCCAAGTGTAACAGCAGTGAAAGATATTATAGATTTATTAAGGAAGATTTATAAAATTAGAACATGCAATCGTAATCTCCCGAAAGATATTGGCAAAGAAAGGCCTTGCTTATATTACCATATAGGTCAATGCAACGCGCCATGTCAAGGCTATATAACACAAGAGGAATATTTTAATGACATTGATAAAGTTCTTAAATTTCTAGGCGGAAATTATAAAGATGTAATTGCATTATTAGAAGAAAGAATGAATGAAGAGGCAAAGAATCTTGAGTATGAAAAAGCAATCCTTACAAGAGAATTATTAAATAGCATAAATAAAATTTCAATTGAACAAAATGCTACTAATACTGATTTAGCAGATAGAGATATAATTGCATTTGCAAAAAATAAAGATGATGCAGTAGTTCAGACATTCTATATTCGTGGCGGTAAATTGATAGGAAGAGAAAAAAATTATCTTACTGGAGTAGAAGAGGAAGAAAATGCAAGCATTATGAATAGCTTTATAAAACAGTTTTATTCTGGGACACCTTATATACCGAAAGAGATTTACTTGGCAGAGGAGGTAGAAGAGGAAGAACTTTTAAGTAAGTGGTTAACGGCAAGAAAAGGACAAAAAGTTATAATTAAAGTTCCTAAAAAGGGCCAAAAGGAAAGACTAGTTGAACTAGCCAAAAAGAATGCAGAACTTATTATGGAACAAGATGCTGGAAAAATAAAAAGGGAAGAAGCAAGAACGATAGGTGCATTAAAACAATTATCACAAATGTTAGAAATACCTCTTATTAAAAGAATAGAATCATTTGATATATCTAACACAGCGGGCTATGAGAATGTTGGCTCTATGGTAGTATATGAAGATGGTAAACCTAAAAGAGCTGATTATAGAAAGTTCAAAATAAAAACAGTAAAAGGTCCAGATGACTATGCTAGTATGTATGAAATGCTAAAAAGAAGATTTATTCGTGCCGAAAATGAATCTAAGCAATTAATTGAAAAGAACATTGAGCTATCATTAGGAAGCTTTACTAGGTATCCAGATTTAATTCTAATGGATGGTGGGAAAGGTCAAGTAAATGTGGCTCTAAAAGTTATGTATGAGCTAAACATTTCTATTCCTGTGTGTGGTATGGTGAAAGATGATAATCACAGAACAGATCATCTGTATTATAATAATAAAGAGATAGCTATAGACAAAAGTAGTGAATTATTTAAGCTAATAACAAGAATACAGGATGAGACACATAGATTTGCTATAGAATTTCATAGAACTTTAAGAAGCAACAAACAAGTCAAATCAATTTTAGATGAAATACCCACAATTGGTGATAAAAGAAGAAGAGAATTAATGAGACACTTTAAATCAATAGATTTAATAAAAGTTGCTAGTCTTGAGGAACTTAAAAAAACACCTTCTATGAATGAGAAATCAGCACATGAAGTATATAAATTTTTTCGTTAGAATTTAAAGAAAGATAAATAAAGCATTTACAGAAAATATGAACTTTGATAATATGTAATATATAAAAACAAACAGTATGGAGGTAAATATGATGTACACAGTTGCATTGTCGGATTTAATTGATAAAATGGGTTTGGAAAATTGCACTCCAGATATAGATATAAATTTAATTAAGATATCATTACCGGATGTTAATAGACCAGCATTACAGTTAGCTGGGTTTTTTAATCATTTTGATTGTGAAAGAGTTCAGGTTATAGGTCATGTTGAGAGTGCCTATATGCGTCAACAAAAAAAAGAGCATAATATTGATATGATGAATAAATTAATGGAATATAGAGTTCCATGCATTGTATTTTCAAGTAACTTAGAGATAGATGAAGAATATATTAAAATGGGATCAAAAAAAGGGATTCCAATCCTGAAAACATCTAAATCAACATCCTCATTTATGGCTGAGGTTATAAGATGGCTAAAAGTTGAATTAGCTCCAAGAATAACAATTCATGGTGTTTTGGTTGATGTATATGGAGAGGGAATATTAATAACAGGAGAAAGTGGCATTGGTAAGAGTGAGGCGGCACTTGAACTTATTAAGAGGGGCCATCGACTTATTGCTGATGATGTTGTTGAAATTAAGAAAGTAAGCCAGGATACATTAATCGGAACATCACCGGATATTACAAGACATTTTATTGAACTAAGAGGTATAGGAATAATTGATGTTAAAACTCTATTTGGAATTGAAAGTGTAAAAATTACTGGGTCAATTGATCTAGTAATTAAACTAGAGGAGTGGAGTAGAGATAAACAGTATGATCGACTTGGTTTAGAAGAAAATTATATTGAGTATCTTGGGAATAAAGTGATTTGCCATTCCATTCCAATAAGACCGGGTAGAAATCTTGCGATTATATGTGAAGCAGCAGCTGTTAATCATCGCCAGAAGAAGATGGGATATAATGCGGCAAAAGAACTATATAAAAGAGTAACTGATAATCTGAAAAATAAAGAGCTAGAACGAGAAGAAAAATAAAAAATAAAAATAAAAGACAAAGTTAAAGACAATAAAGGAAATGGAGATAAGTTATGGAAAACAATGTAGCTTCAACAAAGGTGTGTTTTGGAATTGATGTAGGTGGGACAACAATCAAAGTAGGGTTATTTGATGAATTAGGTACAATGATAGACAAATGGCAAGTACCTACAAATAGAAATGAAAATGGTAGGTATATTTTAAATGATTTAAGCGAATTTATTTTAAACGTAATTAAAGATAAAAAAATTAGTGATGAAGATATATTAGGTATAGGACTTGGAATACCCGGACCAGTAAGAGATGATGGAATTGTTATTGGTTGCGTTAATCTTGGATGGGGAATATTTAATGCAGCGAATGTTCTAACAGAGTTAACAGGATTAAAAGTAATTGTTAATAATGATGCTAATATAGCAGCACTTGGTGAGCAATGGCAGGGTGGCGGAAAAGGCTTTAAAAGTACTGTTTTTATAACACTTGGCACAGGTGTTGGTGGTGGAATTATTATAGACGACCATATCCTAACTGGAAGCAATGGTGCAGCAGGAGAAATTGGACATATGACAGTTAATTTTGAGGAGACAGAAAGTTGCAACTGTGGCAAAAAGGGCTGTTTAGAACAATATGCATCAGCGACAGGAATCGTTAGACTTGCTAAAAAATATTTGTCACAAAACAGTGATTCTACATTATTGAATAATGAAAAATTAAATGCAAGAATTATTTTTGATCATGCTAAAGCAGGAGATAAATTAGCTATAGATGTTGTAAAAAGGGCATGCTCATATCTAGGGGTAGCACTTACACATGTAGCAGCAGTTGTAGATCCTGAAGCATTTGTAATTGGTGGAGGAGTTTCTAACGCTGGTTCAATTTTAATTGATTATACCAAAGAAGAATATGAAAATAATGTTATGCAAGCTTTAAGAAACAAAGATTTTAAATTGGCTATTCTAGGAAATGATGCTGGTATTTATGGTGCAGCTAAAATGGTTGTTGGTTGACTTGGGGAGGGTAAAATTGAAGGACGTTTTCTATCAGAAATTAGTTGAAATTATCGATGCGACCAAAGTAAAAACAAATGAACCACTTAGGGAACGTACTACTCTTCATATAGGAGGTAATGCAGATTATTTTGTATTGCCAACTAAGACTGAGGAGATTCAAAAGTTAATATTATTATGTAGAAATGAGAAAATGCCATACTTTATTATGGGTAATGGTAGCAATGTTTTGGTGTCTGATTTAGGATACCGAGGATTAATAATATATTTAAACGAACAATATGGTAAAGTAGATATAGATAAAGATGGATTTGTAACTGCACAATCAGGTGTACTCTTATCTAAACTATCTAAAAGTATTGCTGCTAAGGATTATACTGGTTTTGAATTTGCAGAAGGAATTCCAGGTACTCTAGGTGGAGCAGTGACTATGAATGCTGGTGCATATGGTGGAGAAATAAAAGATTGTATAGTTTATGCAAAAGTTATTGATATTGATGGGAATATTATAAAGATTAATAAAGAAGAACTTTTATTAGGATATAGAAGAAGTGTGTTACAAGATAAGAAATATATATTGCTGGAAGCAGGATTCCAATTTAATAAGGGAAATCCAGGTGAAATTAATAAAAGGATGTTAGAATTAAGAAAAGCAAGAAGGGAAAAACAACCTCTAGAAAAGTTTAGTGCAGGAAGTGCATTTAAAAGGCCTGTTGGATATTATGCAGGCAAACTTATTTCAGATTCAGGTTTGCGTGGATATCAAATAGGTGATATTGAAGTATCGTGTAAGCATTGTGGATTTGTAATTAATAATGGCAATGGAACTGCAAAAGATTTTTTGGCAATGCTGAAATACATTATTAAAACGGTTGAAGATAAATATGATGTTACACTTGAACCGGAAATACGTTTATTAGGGGATATTTAGATTAGGGGAGTAAATTATGAGATTTGTAATCGTAACAGGTATGTCTGGTGCAGGTAAAAGCTCTGTTTTAAAGATGTTAGAAGATGCAGGATATTTTTGTGTAGACAATCTGCCGATACAGCTATTAGAGAAATTTGCGGCATTAACTATCTACGGTAATGAAGGAATTGATAAGGTTGCACTAGGTATAGATATTAGAAGTGGCGATTATCTACATAAGCTAGGTAAGATACTAGATGAATTAACGGATAACAATATTCTATATGAAATATTGTTTTTAGATTGTTCAACAGAAACATTGGTAAAAAGATATAAGGAAACAAGAAGGACACATCCACTATTTAGTAGTAGTAGAATTAATAATGATATAGAAACAGAAAGAGAAGAATTAGAGTTTCTTAAAAAAAGAGCAAATTTTATTATTGATACGAGTTGGATATTAATTAAAGATTTGAAAACACATATTAATAAAATTTTTGTTAATAATGAAAATTATAAAAACTTTTTTATTAATATTTTATCATTTGGATTTAAATATGGAATCCCAACTGATGCAGATCTAGTTTTCGATTTAAGATTTTTAGTTAACCCATTTTATATTCTTGAATTAAAGGATAAGACAGGAAATGATCTTGGAGTAAAAGATTATGTAATGGCAGATCCTAATTCAGAAATATTTCTAAGCAAATTATATGATATGTTATTGTTTTTAATACCTAATTATATAGCTGAAGGTAAAAACCAATTAGTTATAGCGATAGGTTGTACAGGTGGGAAACATAGATCTGTTACTATAACAAATGAATTAGAAAAAAAGTTAAATGAATTAGAATATTCTATTAAAACGGTACATAGAGACATTTTAAAAGGATGATTTTATACTGTTGCAATTTTAAATATATAATGATGAGGTGGGAAATTGTCATTTTCACAAGAAGTTAAAAGAGAACTTTCATTACAAATAAACCCAGCTAGACATTGTATGCTAGCAGAATTAGCTGCAATAATAGCTTATAATAGTAAAGTGATAACAAGTAAAGGTAAAAATTACTTGATATTAAGCACAGAAAATATAGAAGTTGCAAGAAAGTACTTTACTTTATTAAAAAAAACATTTAATATAAAGATTAACCTTGCCGTTAAATCAACAAACAATTCTAGAACAACAAATATTTATTCTATAATAGTCAATAATAAAGAAACAATAAGAAATGTTTTAATGGCTACAAAATTGATTATACACCCAAACTGTTGCAAAAGAGCGTTTATAAGAGGGGCTTTTTTAGTAGCTGGTTCAATAAGTAATCCTAATAAAACATATCACTTAGAATTTGTATTTGCAAATTTAAACAATGCTGAGTTTTTACAGGAAATACTAATGACTTTTAATTTAGAAGGCAAAATTATTAAAAGAAAAAAGTATTATATTGTTTATATAAAAGAGGGTTCACAAATAGTAGATATTCTTAATGTTATGGAAGCTCATGTTTCATTAATGAAATTAGAAAACATTAGAATTCTTAAAGACATGAGAAATACTATTAATAGGCAAGTAAACTGTGAAACAGCCAATATAGGCAAAACAGTAGTGGCAGCATCAAAACAGATTGATGATATTAAACTTATTGATGAACAAATGGGTTTTACAAGTCTACCAAAAGGTTTAGAAGCAATAGCAAGATTAAGACTTGATAACACATCGGCATCATTAAATGAGCTAGGTGCCATGCTAACACCGCAATTAAGCAGATCTGGAGTTAATCATAGATTAAGGAAACTAAGTGAGATAGCTAATCAGTTAAGAGATGAGGAGGAAGAATAAATGATATCAAAAAATATAGTTGTTAATATACCTACAGGTTTAGAAGCTAGACCGATAGCGCTATTAGTTCAAGTGGCAAGCCGATTTGATAGTGATATATATATAGTTATAGACGACAAAAAAATTAATGCAAAAAGTATAATGGGTATGATGAGTCTTGGAATATTATCTGGAGAAACAGTAACTATTATAGCAGATGGTTTAGATGAAAAGGTGGCTATTGAAAATATCGAGAAATATCTTAGTAGTAAATAAGATGTAAGTTTATAAATAATATAGCCTTATTTATATCATACTATATAAAAAGGAAAGAGGCGCACTCATGATAAAAAAAGGACCAAAAAGAAAAAGAAATAAAAACATTAAAACTATTGTTATAATTGAGATTATAATTTTAATAATATTGATTATGGTGTTTTTATTTTACAAGCTAAGAAAAGGTTCTACAGATTCGCCTGCTAATGATGATATGAATCAATCAAATAATATAGATGATGCAGAAGATGATGGAAAGAGCAAACTTAGCAAAGAAGAATTAGAAGCATTAGATCAACAAAAACGTTTGGAAAAAGAAGAAAAAGATAGGCAGGAATTTATTAATCAAGCAAATAAATTAAAACAAAGTTATGATTATGACGGTGCAATAGATTATATTAAAACATATCAAGGTGAACAAGGTGGGTATGATAGGTATAAAATATTTACTGATGCAATTGCTGAGATAGAAGAAGAAAAAGCAAAACTTTTATTATATGGTGGTTCATATGACTCAGTAACTCAATTTAACCATATCTTTTTCCATTCTTTAATAGCCGACAATTCTAAAGCCTTTGATGGTGATTATGAATCTGTGGGTTATAATATGTATATGACTACAATATACGAATTTGAAAAGATAATTAATAAAATGTATTTAGATGGATATGTTCTTGTTAGTATGCACGATATTGCAATTAAAGAAACAGCAGAAGACGGCTCAAGTAAATTTGTTGAAAATAAAATTTATTTACCAGAAGGGAAAAAACCATTTGTCTTATCAGTAGATGATGTATCTTATTATGAATACATGACTGGAGATGGTTTTCCAACAAAACTAATAATTGATGATGATGGTAGAGTTATAAATGAAATGATATCAGATGATGGATCGATTATTAAAGGAAACTTCGATGTTAGCCCAATACTGGATAAATTTGTTGAAGAACATCCTGATTTTTCTTACAAGGGTGCAAAAGGAACTTTAGCATTAACAGGATACAACGGTGTGCTAGGATATAGAACAAATGATTTAGAATCGCCAAAATATGAAGAAGAAGTTAAAGAAGCTAAAAAAGTTGCACAGGCATTGAAAGACAATGGTTGGGAATTCGCTTCACATGGATGGGGGCATAGGGACTCACTAAAGATCTCTGATGCTGAATTTATAAAAGATGCTCAAAGATGGTTAGATGAGGTAGAACATATACTTGGTCCTACTGACTTGTTTATATTTCCATTTGGTATAGAATTTGAAAGAACAATTGGTACATTTACATCTGCTAAATATAAATTCTGTAAAGAAAATGGATTCGACTATTTCTGTGGTGTTGAAGGCAAACCATGGATGCAAATACAAAAGGATTATGTAAGAATGAATAGAAGGCCACTTGATGGACAAGCAATGTTACAATTTCCAGAAAGGTTAGTTGACTTATTTGATGTAAATGAAGTTATAGACCCTGAGCGTCCAGCAAGAGATTGGGATTAAATATTGGTTTAATAATTAAGGGGTTGACTATATTATGGTCAGCCCTATTTTAAAGGTGGTGTAATACATGAATTTCACACATTTACATGTACATACGGAATATAGTCTTTTGGATGGCTCAAGTAAAATAAAAGAACTTGTAGCCAGAGTTAAGCAATTGGGAATGCATAGCTGTGCAATTACTGATCATGGTGTTATGTATGGTGTAATTGATTTTTATAAAGCCTGCAAATCAGAGGGTATTAAACCTATAATAGGTTGTGAAGTATATGTAGCACCTAATTCAAGGTTTGATAAAGGTGCAGGTGTATCTGAAGAGAGATATAATCATCTTGTATTATTAGCAGAAAACAATATTGGATATAAAAATCTAATGAAAATAGTTTCTGTGGGTTTTATAGAAGGATTTTACTACAAACCAAGAGTGGATTATGAAATTTTAGAAAAGTATAAGGAAGGGATTATTGCAATAAGTGCTTGTTTGGCTGGTGAAGTTTCCAGAAATATTAGACGAGGTTTTTATGATGAAGCTAAAAAATCAGCATTAAGATTGCAAGGAATTTTTGGTAAGGATAATTTTTATTTAGAACTCCAAGATCATGGAATGGCTGAACAAACAACAGTTAATCAGGGGATGTTAAAATTATCTCAGGATACAGGAATTGAATTAGTAGCTACTAATGATGTGCATTATATATATTCTGAAGACGCAGTACCTCATGATATACTCTTATGCATACAAACGCAAAAGAAGGTTTCGGATGAGAATCGTATGAGATATGATGGGGGACAATATTATTTGAAATCTCCTGAAGAAATGAAGGAATTATTCTCATATGCATTAGAAGCTTTAGAAAACACGAATAAAATCGCTGGTCGTTGTGATGTAAAGATTGAATTTGGTGAATATATTTTACCTACTTATCCTGTACCAGAACCTTATACTGCTTGGGAATATTTGCGAAACTTATGTTATGAAGGATTGCATAAGAATTATAATGAAATTACAAAAGAATTAACTGATAGATTAGAGTTTGAATTAGAGACAATTAAAAGTATGGGGTTTATAGATTACTTTTTGATTGTATGGGATTTTATAAAATATGCAAAAGATAGCAATATAATTGTAGGTCCAGGAAGAGGAAGTGCTGCAGGATCAATTGTATCGTATTGTTTAAATATAACGACTGTAGACCCAATAAAGTATAATTTGCTTTTTGAAAGATTTTTAAATCCAGAAAGACTGACAATGCCTGATATAGATATAGATTTTTGTTTTGTTAGAAGGCAGGAAGTAATTGATTATGTTACTCAAAAATATGGTAAAGATAAAGTTGCTCAAATAGTGACATTTGGTACTCTAGCAGCTAGAGCAGCAATTAGAGATGTTGGGAGAGCGATAGATTTGCCATATGCTAAAGTAGATCAAGTTGCTAAGATGATTCCCACTGAAATTGGGATAAACATAGAGAAGGCTTTAAAAACGAATAATGAGCTTGCTAAAGCATATCATGATGATGAAGACGTTAAATACCTAATAGACATGTCAAAACGCCTAGAAGGGCTACCAAGGCACACTTCTATGCATGCGGCTGGTGTTGTTATAAGTAGAGACAGCATAAATGAATATGTACCATTAACAGTGTCATCTGATGATACAATAACTACACAATTTCCAATGACTACTCTTGAAGAATTAGGTTTATTAAAAATGGATTTTTTAGGATTAAGGACACTTACAGTAATAAAGAATGCTGTAGACCTAATAAATAATGATCCGAAATATAAAGAAAAGATAGATATTGATAATATTGATTTCAATAAAAAAGCAGTTTATGATCTAATCTCATCAGGGAAAACAGATGGGGTTTTTCAATTAGAAAGTCCTGGTATGAAAAGTTTCATGAAAGAATTAAAGCCTGAGACTTTAGAAGATGTTATTGCAGGTATTGCTTTATATAGGCCAGGCCCAATGGATTTTATACCAAAGTATATAAGTGGGAAAAACGAATCAGATAGTATAGAATATGATTGTCCAGAACTCGAACCAATTCTTTCAACAACATATGGCTGTATAGTTTATCAAGAACAAGTTATGCAGATAGTAAGAGAGCTTGCTGGATATAGCTACGGCAGAAGTGATATATTAAGACGTGCTATGTCTAAGAAACATAGTGATGTAATGGAGCAGGAAAGAAAGAATTTTGTTTATGGAAATGATGAAGAAGGCGTAAAAGGTTGTGTAAAAAATGGAATTAAAGAGGCTACAGCCAATCATATATATGATGAAATGATGGACTTTGCTAAATATGCATTTAATAAATCGCATGCAGCAGCTTATGCAATAATTTCTTACCAGACAGCATATTTAAAGACTTATTATCCAATCGAGTTTATGGCAGCATTGATTACATCAGTAATAGATAATGCAACAAAAGTTTCAGAATATATATATTCATGTAGACAAATGGATATAAAGATATTACCTCCAGATATTAATGAAGGGTTTTCAACATTTACTGTATCGGGCAATTCAATTAGATACTCTCTATCAGCTATAAAGGGAGTTGGTAAATCTGTAATAGATGCAATTGTTGATGAACGCAAAGCAGGTGGTAATTTTGACAGTCTAACTGACTTTGCTACTCGATTATCAGGCAAAGAAGTTAACAAAAGAACGATAGAAAGTTTTATAAAAGCAGGTGCATTTAGTTCGATTCATAGTAATAGAAGACAATTAATGATGAGTTATATTCAAATTCTTGACCAAGTTAATACTGCTAAAAAATCATCAATGTCTGGCCAGATTACATTGTTTGATATAGTAAGTGATGAATTAAAAGAGGATTTTAACTTTGTAATGCCTGATGTAAGCGAATATTCAAAAGAAGAAATATTAGTATTTGAAAAAGAAGTACTTGGAATATATATAAGTGGGCATCCACTAGAAGAATATGAATATATAATTCAAAAGAATACAACAACTAATTCTTTAGCATTTTCAACTGATGAAGAAAATGATGATAAGCCTAAACTTTTAGATGGTGCATCACACAGAATTGGTGGAATGATAACAGGTATAACAGTTAAAACCACAAGGAATGGCCAATTAATGGCTTTTATTATGCTGGAAGATTTATTTGGACTTGTTGAAATTATTGTATTCCCAAGAGATTATGAGAAAAATAAAGGACATTTAGTAGAGGATAATAAAATATTAGTTCAAGGCAGAATTACTACTGACGAGGACAGAGGGAATAAGTTAATATGCCAATCGATAACTCCTTTTAAGAACATTCCAAGAGAACTATGGATTAGATATAAAAATAATCAAGAGTTTGCCTTAGATAAGGATAGGTTAATAGAACTTATTAAAGACTTTGGAGACGGAAATGATAATTTAAAGATTTATTTAGAAGAAGAAAAAAAGGTTGAATATTTTAGGAAATGTAATAAAATAAAAATAAACAAAGAATTAATAGAGTTATTAAATAAAAATTATCTTAAAGATAATATAAAGGTACGATAAAGGTAGTAGCTTACCAGAATATTTGGAGGAAAATGAAATGTCAGATATTAAAACGATAGGCGTATTAACAAGTGGTGGCGATGCACCGGGTATGAACGCTGTAATAAGAGCAGTTGTTAGGACGGCATTAGGATATGGATATAAGGTAAAGGGAATAAGAAGAGGCTTCGCGGGGCTTATAGAAGATGATATTATAGATATGAACCAAAGAAGTGTATCTGATATAATTCAAAAAGGTGGAACCGTTTTATACACAGCACGTTGCCCAGAGTTTAAAACAGATGAAGGTGTAGATAAAGGTGTTGAAGTATGTAAGAAACACAAGATAGACGGTCTAGTTGTAATAGGTGGAGATGGTTCGTTTAAAGGAGCTCAGGCACTTGCTAAGAAGGGAATAAACACAGTATGTGTACCAGGCACAATTGATTTAGATATAGCATGTACAAATTATACAATAGGATTTGATACTGCTGTTAATACAGCTATGGAAACTATAGATAGGGTTAGGGATACATCAATATCCCATGAAAGATGTAGCATTATAGAAGTAATGGGTAGAAAAGCGGGGCATATAGCTTTGTGGTGTGGTATAGCAAATGGTGCAGAGAATATTATAGTTAAAGAGCGTTATGACTTTGATGAGAAAAAAATTATTAACAATATAATTGCCAAACGAAACCTTGGTAAAAAGCATTATATTATTATTAATGCTGAAGGTATAGGTGGGTCAGAAGAAATGGCAAGAAGAATTGAAGCAGCAACTGGAGTAGAATCAAGGGCTACAATAATAGGTTATGCTCAAAGAGGTGGAAGTCCAACGGCTAAAGATAGATTGTTTGCCTCTGTAATGGGAAGTAAATCAGTAGAGTTATTAAGAAGTAAGAAAACCAATAGAGTGGTAGCATATCAAAATGGTGATTTCACGGATTGTGATATAGACGAAGCATTAGCAATGGAAAAGGATATTAACGAATATTTATTTGAAGTATCAAAAAGATTATCAAGATAATAGACTGGGGGTTGTTAACGCAACTCCTTTATGCTTTATAGGAGGAATAATAATTGAGTAACAAACTAAAGAAATTTATATCTTATTATAAGCCATATAAGAAATTATTCTTTGCAGATATGTTTTTTGCTTTATTATCTGCGGCGATAAGTTTGGCATATCCTTTGGTTGTAAGATATATTACTAAAGATGTATTAGTTAACAATGGTATTGACCAAGCAGTAGTGATTATATTAAAGCTTGCCTTATTATTAATAGGACTTATTTTAATTGATTTTACTAGTAAGTTTTTTGTGGCATATAAGGGCCATATGATGGGTGCTATGATTGAATTTGATATGAGGAATGAAATATTTGAACATTATCAAAAACTTTCATTTAGTTTTTATGATAATCAAAAAGTAGGTCAATTAATGAGTAGAATAACAAATGACCTATTTGATATAACGGAATTAGCACATCATGGTCCTGAAGATTTAGTAATCTCAATTATTAAATTTCTCGGTGCATTTGTAATTTTATTAAATGTAAACCTTCGATTAACTTTAATCGTCTTTGCATTTTTACCACCGATGGCTATTTTTGCTTATATATTAAAAAAACATATGCAAAAAGCTTTTCGTAGAAACAGAGAGCGAATAGCTGATATTAATACACAAATTGAAGACAATCTATCTGGCATTAGAGTAGTAAAATCTTTTGCAAATGAAGAAATTGAAATAGATAAATTTCATAAAAGCAATAATAAGTTTGTAGATAGTAAAAGAAATAGTTATTGGTTTATGGCTATATTTCACTCAGGATTAGGACTATTTGCGAGTTTAATAAATATAACAATAATTGTTGCAGGAGGTTTGTTTATAGCAAAAGAAATTATAGGTTTATCAGACTTATTAACTTTTTTACTTTATATAAACAATTTGATAGAACCTATTAACAAGCTAATTAACTTTACTGAACAATTTCAAAATGGAATGACCGGCTTTGATCGATTCACTGAAATGCTTGAAATAGAGCCAGATGTAGGGGATAAAGAAGATGCTGTTGAAATGGGTAAAGTTGTTGGTAATATTGAATTTAACAATGTTACATTTAAGTATGAGGGAGCAAAAGAAGATGTATTTAACAATATAAATCTAAAGGTGAAATCAGGGACTTATATTGCTTTGGTAGGCCCTTCTGGAGTTGGAAAGACAACCATGTGTAGCTTAATACCTAGATTTTATGAAATTAGTTCCGGAAGTATTTTAATAGACAATGTAGATATAAGGGATATTACTTTAAAATCATTACGTGATAATATCGGAATTGTTCAACAAGATGTTTATTTGTTTACTGGATCGGTTATGGACAACATACGTTATGGAAATGTCTATGCTTCTGAAGAAGATGTTATTAAGGCTGCAAAAAGTGCAAACGCCCATGAGTTTATTATGGAACTACCAGATGGTTATAACACTTATATTGGACAAAGAGGAGTCAAGTTATCAGGCGGACAGAAACAAAGATTAAGTATAGCGAGGGTGTTTTTAAAAAATCCGCCCATATTAATATTTGACGAAGCGACATCCTCATTAGATAATGAAAGCGAAAAGATAGTTCAAGAATCTTTAGAAAAACTAGCTTACAATAGAACAACATTTGTTATTGCTCATAGATTATCTACAATTAAGAATGCAAAAACAATCTTGGTTCTTACCGAAGAAGGTATAAGTGAAAATGGAAGCCATGATGAGTTAATAGAGTTAGATGGTATTTATGCATCACTTTATAGACTTGCATATAATAGAAATGAAAACGAAAGCATTTAAATAAGGAACTTTTATAGCTATTCTATCGTCTAATAATAAGAATAGTACTCATAGCTGTAAAAGAATAGATTTAGGGGTGGTGGGTATTTTTATGGATAACAATAATTATGAAATAGAAGAATTAATCAAAGAATATGGTAATGATGTATTAAGAACAGCATTCTTATATGTGAAAAATCTTAGTGCTGCTGAAGATGTATTTCAGGATGTCTTTATTAAGGTCTATAAGAATTTAAATAAATTCAAAGGCAAAAGTAGTATTAAAACATGGATAATAAGGATTACAATTAATACTAGCAAAGATTACATAAAAACCGCATGGAATAAGAATGTTGTTACTGTAGAAGACTATCACGATATAATTGTTGAAAGTTATGATAATTATGAAAAAATTGAGACTGTAGACAGGGATAAATATATTATAAACGAAATTCAATCTCTTCCTGGAAAATATAAGGATGTAGTGATATGTGTATACTATAACGAGTTATCCTTAAAAGAAACAGCAAAATTTCTTAATATACCTATTGGAACAGTAAAAAGCAGATTGTCTCGCGCAAAAGTAAAGCTAAAAGAGTTGTTTGAAGGGAGGACAGATTATGAAATATAATAAAAGCATAGATAAGTCCTTTAAAGATGACAATTATAATAAATTAATTGATAATGCTTTAGATAATAAAAAGATTAGGGTAAGTTCTAAATTGCTAGAAGATACAATTTCAAAGATAAAAGAAATTGAGCCAGAAAATCAAAATAAAAAAAGAAATAATATATATATAATCAGAGTGCTCGCATCGGTGGCATTACTTACCATTGTAATAACAGCATCATTCAATATTAACCTACCTAATAAGAAATATGTACAAATGAAAGATGAATCGAGTCCTATGGATATTTGTAAAGAATCCTTCGATAATAATTATAATGATGAGGAATTTGTTTATTCTGATGAAAAGGTTGAAGAAAACATCCAAGATGATAGATTAGAAGAGAATGTATTAGAGGATGATGTAAGTGAAGTAATAGAAAGAAAAGATAGTATTGTATATAGAATTTTAGAAAGATTTCATAAAGTTATAGATGCAATAAAAAGTTATATAGATTAATACAAAAAAACATAGCTATTTCATATAATGATTTAGCTATGTTTTAATATTATTTTGCCTTTTCTTTAACTTCTACTTCTTTAACTTCTACTTTTTTATCTTTATCTTTAATTGCTGCTTCTTTAATTTTAACTTCTTTAACTTCTACTTCCTTATCTAGATCTTTAGAAATAGATTTTTTGGATTTAACTTCTTTAGAATTAATGTCCTCACTAGGCTCTTCTGATATCTCAGTAACATCAACTTCTTTTGAATTAGGAACTAAACTAATAGAAACATACTCTCTCTTGTCCTCATCTTCAGTATCGTTATCATCTAATTCATCAAAAACATCGATTTCGTCGAATTCATCGAATTCATCAAAGTCATCATAATTGTCCTCAATTAGATTCTTGTAGATATAGTATGCACCAGCGGCAACTGCAGCTAATGAAAACATACTTAATAAAAACTTGCCAAACTTTCTCATTTAGTAATACTCCTTTCTTATCTTTAATAGGTATGATAATAATTATATACTATAATAACATTATAATTCTAAAAAGGCAAAAATAACAGTGAAATTATTAATTTTTATTTAAATATAAAAATTATAACTTAAACAAAGA
>DUQJ01000182.1 GCA_012837865.1 Clostridiales bacterium
AAAAGAAATGTCTTACATCATGTGCTTTAAAAACATGAAATATTTCCCTACAGTATGCTTCATCAGGTTTATCTCTTGTTGAAAAAAGACCGGATGAAGGTGTCATGGCAACTTGTTCGAGATTATGAGTTGTTTCTTGTGTTAAATCTAAGAATTCCTCGTTGATAATGCCATTTACCCCATTGATTGCTCCATATACCTTTGTAACTTGTGAGAACTTTCTTGCCTCAAGTGCAGCCCCTACTAAGGATTGATTAATAACTGCAGTCGGACCTCCACCTTGTGCTATAACTACTTTTCCTTGAAGTTTCATTAAATATTACTTCCTTTCTTTTAAATAATTGTCGAATGATAATAGTATACCATATTATATAATAAATTCCACAATAATATTATATGATTTCCAAATTTTGTGGTATAATGTATTAGATAAGTGTTATTGATATGAATACATAAAAACAGGGGGGATTTTAATGATTCAAAAAAGAAATATTGGTTTAGCAATATTATATTCTATTCTTACATGTGGTATTTATAGTATGTATTGGTTTGTAAAAATAACCGATGAAGCCAATGCACTAAGTGGAAAGGTAGAAACAACAGGGGGAATGGCTCTTTTACTGTCTATCGTTACATGTGGTATTTATAGGTATTTTTGGAGTTATAAAATGGGCAAGACTATATATACGGCTCAGGAACGTTTAGGTGTTAACCCGATGGATAACTCTATTTTATATCTAATCTTATCTATTTTTGGGCTAGATATTGTATCATATGCTATTATTCAATCTGATATAAATGTTCTCGTTTAATAAATTTAGGAAGCACAAAAAAGAAATAGGTATTTTGGCGCTAGGTATTATAAGCTTAAGTGTATTTGTCTATTTCAAAGACCCTTTTGAAGGGCCAATTTTACCATGCTTATTTAACAAAATTACTGGATTTTATTGCCCTGGTTGCGGGATGACTAGGGCGGTAAATTCCATTTTTAATCTTAAGTTTTATCAGGCCTTTAGCTTTAATGCACTTATATTTATCATGCCAATCCCTTTAGCTATTTATTATGTGGTAGATTACAAAAAGAAACCTAGAATGGCGAAATATATATTAATCCTTATGGTTATTATTGCTGTTGGATATGGAGTTTTAAGAAATATACCCCACTTTGATTTTTTAGTCCCCTAAAATACAAAACCTATGGAAATGTATCAATATATGTCGATACATAACAAGATTTATCGAAATATATCAAAAGTTATCGAAAAACAAGGTTTAAGTATGGTATAATCATATAAATGACTATACTAAAAGGGGGCAATATATATGGCCGGATATACAATTCTTGATATATTAGATAAATTAATTGTGATAGAAGAAAAAGGGTATAAGATGTATGACACAATATATTTACGGGAAGATATTGATGAAAAGATTAAATTAGTGGCAAAAATACTAGCGGCCCAAGAGTTAAAGCATATACAGTTATATAAAAGGATAAAAAAAACAACGGAAGAAGGCGAATTGCCTTCTATTGACTTCGATATTTATGACCAAGCTTCACAATTGCTTTCTAATTTTTTACACCCTGTTTTGTTGGATGTAGAAAATATTAAAGAGCTACTTCGATTTTCTCTTGATTATGAAAAGCAAAACTTAGCATTAATAATAACTATACAGGGGCTTTTGGTAAGAGGATTAGATGGAAGTAATTCAGTGACTTATAATGTATTAGGGGAAATAATAGAAGAACAACAAAAACATATTCAAAATATTGAGGGATTTATACGCTAAAGGATATTTCAAGATACTAGGGGGAGGATATGATATGAAAAGAGCACTTAGGGCCAACATTATACTGATATGGGCATTTGTGGTTGTATTAGTTATAGCAGGTATTACCAGAGGGCTAAATAGTGGGGGCATGGGGACAATAATAGCTTCAACTGTATCAGGAGCAATTGCCCTAGGTATATATTATGTACCATTTATAAAAGATGAGGTCAAAGGTACATTAATGTCTACCATACCAGCTGTTATGGCAATTCTATTATCTGCACAAAGAGGTGGAGATGCGTCATTATTCAATATATACATATTAACAATGGTTATGCAATCATTATATTTCCATAAAAAGATGTTATCTTACTATGGAATTTCACTGATATCTATCATAATAATATTATATTTTGCGGCACCTGGGACGATCGTCAGTGTAGATGCTGATTTAGTTACTTTTGTATCCCCAATAGCAATTATGATCTGTACCTATGTCGTACTAACATTATTAACGACTTGGGCTCAACATGAGCTTATAATATCACAAAATGAAAGTATAGTAAGCAAAGAAGCTTTAGATAAAATAGAAAAGATATTTGGGGAGATTTCAAAGGCAACCGTATTATTAAGTAAAGAATCCGAAGATGGTACCAATAAAATGGAAAAAGGAAAAGAATCAGCAGTTAATACATCAACTGCAATTGGTGAATTATCAAAAAGTGTAGAATCAGCAGCTGATAGTGTTTCAAACGTTAGAAGAAGTTCTTATGATTCCAGTAAAAACATTGTAAGAATATACGATATAATGGAAAGTATTAATGATTACTTTAAAGAGACTATGGAGAAAGTAAAAGAAAGTGGAATAGAGTTAGGCAATGTAAGTG
>DUQJ01000183.1 GCA_012837865.1 Clostridiales bacterium
AATAATTAAAGAAACTATTATTAATAATACAAATGTTATAGACACGATTTTTGTTTTTTTTGTCATAATTTCAGCTACCTCATAAGTTGTTTGAATTTTTATTAATATATTTCTTATTAATTATACCACGAATATAGAATCGTTAAAGCATTGACTTGTTAAATATCTCATGTTATTCTTAATTATAAATATTTCCCAAAAAATAAATAATAACAGGAGGGCCTTTATTTGAAACGTTTCCTTGTATTTATAATTATAGTTCTAATTGTAATTTCTTCTAGAAAATTAATTGGTGTCCAATCTACATTTAATAATGATAATGATAATAACTATACATATTGTACATCAACAGACCAATTTATTAATGAAACAAAAAAGCAACTTCTTAATAGAGAAAGCAACTTTATTATTGAGGTACCTACTTCCATATATATGGTGTTAAAAGAACAAAGCAAAGACACCTTTCATGGTATATTAGGGCTAACTTATTTATCAGATGATGATAGTATATCTACTGATAGCGATTATCTAGAGCGTTCTATTAGAAGCTTTAAAATCTCTACTACAACTTATAGCTTTAGACAAAAGATTAAACTAAATTTTGATATAAAATACCTGACGACTTTATCTGAAGAAACAGAGTTAAACAATCATATCGAAGAAGCTTTATTATCACTAAAATTATCAACATCCAATGATTATAAAAAAACTAGAAAAATACACGATTATATTGTTAATAAGATTAGTTTTGACGAATCCCAAACTAAATATTCCGCCTACAATGGTATGATTGAGAATTCAGGTGTATGTGAAGCTTATGCATTATTAGCTTACAGAATGTTTACAGATTCCGGATTAGAAACTAAGATTATTACTGGTTATGCAGGTGGAGAATTACATGCTTGGAACATCGTTAAAATTAACGACAAATGGTATAATATTGACTTAACTTGGGATGATCCGGTTACACCTGATAAACAGCAATATACTAGATATGATTACTTTCTTAAAAATGAAAATGATTTTGATGACCATACAAGAGATGCCAGATATCTAACAAAAGATTTTCTTGAAACATATCCGATTTCAGAAAAAAGCTATAGATTAAAATAAACTTTTAATATGACCCCACCTTAACACATTAAATTTACGCATATATATATAAGCAAGTAAATTACTTGATTATATTGGAAATAATGGAACCATAAGGTACTATACTATAATTATATTTTTGATAAAGGGGGTTATACATTGTTCACTTCTGCAGATAAAAAAGAAAAAACAGAGGATGTTTCTGAAATCTCTGAGACAGTAATGAAAATTAAGCAAGGAGATCTCTTACTTCGAGAAGATTTTATTCTTGAACACAAACAATTTATTCTAACATGCGTATCTAATTATAAACAAAGTTCTATATTTGGCTATAATAGCGATGAATTTAGTATAGCTTTGATAGCTTTTAATGAGGCTATAAACACCTATAACGATTCTAAAGGAATGGCATTTTTGAGTTTCGCTAGGATGGTTATTTATAATCGATTAAATGATTATTCAAGAAAAACAAAAAATGATAAAAATCTAATATCTTTAGAGTTGGATAAGCAATCATATGATATTCCAGTTGAAGATCATTCATTTCGAAATTTGGAAGTTAAAGATGAGATTGCTTTTTTAACTAAAGAACTACAGCGATTCCGCATTCGTTTCAAGGATCTTGTTAAAATTTCTCCAAAACAAGCTCCTACAAGAGAGAAACTTCTTAATCTTGCCCAGTTAATATATTCACGTCCCTATTTAATGAAGAAGCTAAAGTACACCAAGCAAATTCCTATAAAAGAGATCCTTGAAATATCTTCTCTTTCACGAAGAACCATTGAATTGAATCGAAAATACATAATAGCTATCATACTTATTTTAGATAGCGATCTTGATACTATTAAAGGATATATAATAAAATCGGAAAGGGGAGAATATAATGGGAACTAAAGCAAC
>DUQJ01000184.1 GCA_012837865.1 Clostridiales bacterium
ATTATTTAGAGAAAAAGTTTATATACATAGATTGATAATATCAACATTTGTGACTTCTCTTATGGGGACTATTGTATCTTTAGTTTTAATTAGAGTTTGGATAAAGTTTATTGTTATTTACCCTCTAATTTCAATAACAATGATTTTAATAGCATTTGGATATACGAGTATTCAAGAAGTTTTCAAAAAAATCATAATTTTATATATGGTTACTTTTTCACTCGGAGGTTTTATCAATTCGGTTTACTATAATATTAATATTAAAGGACTTAACTTTAGAGTCCTACTATTGCTTCTAATTATAGTTATTCCATTAATTAAATTATTAAAAATGCTACTTAAAAACTATAGTGGGAAAAAGAATATTCTTTATGATGTTGAATTGGTTTTTAGCGGCAAGTCAATTATTACAAAGGGATTACTAGATACAGGCAATTCGCTTTATGATAGCTATAATAAAAAACCAGTAATAATAGTTAAAGCAAAAATTATAGAAGATATAATCGATAGTGATTTAAAAGCTGATATAGAAAATATTATTAATAATATTAAAAATACTAAAGGAATGATTAATATTAATAATGATTACTCTATAAAAGACAAAAACATCGTTAAATTAAGAATAGTGCCATATCAATCTATTGGAACCAATAGAGGATGTTTGTTAGGTATCGTTCTTGATGAAGTAAATATATATAAAGACGACAAAATATATAATCATGTGAAGATAACAGCAGGGATTTATGATAATGAGATATCAATTAATAATGAATATCAAGTGATTTTACATAGGGAATTATTATAATTAAATTAATACAAGGAGGAACATTATGTTATTAAGATTATCGGTTCAAGATAAATTTCAATTCCGTTTTATACCCAATTTTAAATCAGTATTTTTTAATAGAAGAGGAGAGATTCATTATATCGGAGGTTCAGATGTGCTTCCTGCACCTCTAGGTCCAGTTAAGGAAGCAGAGGTTATAAGCTTGTTTGGTACAGAACGTGAAACAGAAATGAAATCTATTTTGATCGAACATAACTTAAGATTAGTAGTTTACATAGCAAAAAAATTTGATAACACAGGTATAGGGGTAGAAGATCTTATATCCATAGGTACAATAGGATTAATTAAAGCAATAAACACTTTTAATCCTGATAAAAATATCAAGCTTGCGACATATGCATCTAGGTGTATAGAGAATGAAATTTTAATGTATTTGAGGAGAAATAATAAAATCAAATTAGAGGTATCAATTGATGAGCCGCTAAATACAGATTGGGATGGCAATGAATTATTGCTTTCAGATATATTGGGAACTGAAGAAAATATTATATATAAAAATCTAGAAGAAGAAGTAGATAAAAAGCTGTTAAAGAAAGCACTCTCTAAGTTGAGTGAAAGAGAAAGAGTTATTGTTGATTTAAGATATGGATTAACTAATGAAGATGGTAATGAAAAAACACAAAAGGAAGTTGCTGATTTATTAGGAATATCTCAATCATATATATCTAGATTGGAAAAAAAGATAATTAAAAGATTGAATAAAGAAATGATAAAGTTTCAATAGAATAATGGTAAGAAATTCTTATATTAAAACCGTATAATCTTAGCCAAAGAAGTGAATCATTCTAGTATATAAATGAATGTGATTCGGAGGTTCGATATGGCTCTTTATAAAGTGGAGATATGCGGAGTTAATACATCTAAATTGCCATTGTTAAAAAACAGCGAGAAAGATGCATTGTTTCAAAGAATTCTTGATGGAGACAAAGAAGCAAGAGATGAATATATAGAAGGTAATTTAAGACTTGTTTTAAGTATTATACAAAGGTTTAATAATAGTAAAGAAGATGTTGATGATTTATTTCAAATTGGTTGTATTGGTTTAATGAAGGCGATAGATAATTTTGATACATCGCATAATGTTAAATTCTCTACTTATGCAGTACCAATGATTATTGGTGAGATTAGAAGGTATCTTCGTGATAATAATTCTATTAGGGTTAGTAGGTCACTTCGAGATACAGCTTACAAAGCAATATATGCTAAAGAAGCTTTAATGAAGCTGTCAAATAGAGAACCTACAATAGAGGAAATAGCTGCAGAAATAGGTGTAAAAAAAGAAGATATCGTATACGCCCTTGATGCAATTCAAACACCAGCATCATTACATGATCCAATTTATTCAGATGGTGGCGATACTCTATATATAATGGATCAAGTTAGTGATAAGAAAAATAGAGAAGAAAACTGGATTGAAGATTTGTCATTAAGGGAATCAATGTCTAAGTTATCACCCAGAGAAAGTCATATTATAAATCTAAGATTTTTTGAAGGTAAAACACAAATGGAAGTAGCTAAAGAAATTAATATTTCTCAAGCTCAAGTAAGTCGGTTAGAAAAATCAGCAATAAGAAATATGAAAAACTTTTTAAGATAATACTCCTTTATATTTTATTATTTACATGGTAGACTTATATATAAAATGTATAAGGAGAGTGGTTTATTATGAAAAACAGAATGTTGTTAGAGTTTGAAAATATTTTTGGAAATTCGGAAGATATAAAAGTGTTTTTTGCACCAGGTCGTGTTAATCTAATAGGCGAACATACTGATTATAATGGCGGTCATGTATTTCCATGTTCTCTTACAGTTGGTACTTATGCTGCTGTAAGAGAAAGAAATGACCGTAATTTAAATCTATACTCTGTAAACTTTGAAGAATTGGGTATTATTAAGACTTCATTAGATAAATTAGTTTATGATAAAGCAGATGATTGGGCGAATTATGTTAAGGGTGTTATCTGGGCTTTTGAAAAAGAAAATTATATATGCAATACAGGATTTGATGTTGTTTTTTATGGTAATATACCAAACAAATCCGGATTATCTTCGTCTGCAAGCCTTGAGGTGTTAACAGGCTTTTTTTTAAAGACTTTCTTTAAATTTAATATTGAACTTAAAGAAATTGCTTTACTTAGTCAGATGGCTGAAAATGAGTTTGTTGGTGTTAATTGTGGAATAATGGATCAATTCGCTATTGCTATGGGTAAAAAGGATAATGCAATTTTTCTTAATACAAGTAATTTAGAATATAAATATGCACCAATAAAACTAGAAGACGCAAAGATTGTAATAATTAATACTAACAAACAAAGAGCATTAGAAGACTCCAAATATAATGAAAGAAGAAAAGAATGTGAAGAAGCTTTAAACAAATTTAAAGAAGTAATTAATATTGATTCTTTAGCTGATCTTACAGAAAAAAAATTTGAAGCTAATAAGCATATTTTGGAGAATCCTTTATTAATAAAAAGAGCAAAACATGCTGTTTATGAAAATCAAAGAACAATTAAAGCAGTAAAATGTTTAGAAAACAATGATATAGAACAATTTGGAGAGCTAATGAACCAATCACATATTTCATTAAAAGATGATTATGAGGTTACGGGCATTGAACTTGATACAATTGTAGAAGCGGCATGGTTAGAAGAAGGAGTTGTTGGTGCTAGAATGACAGGTGCAGGATTCGGTGGCTGTGCTGTTAGTATAGTAAAAGAAGAATCAATAAATAGGTTCATAGAAAACCTGGGAAATCACTATAAAAAAACAATAGGATATGAGGCTAGTTTTTACATTGTTGAAATTGGTAATGGCCCTATTGTTTTATAAGTGTCTTAATACTCTACTTGATTAAAGCTTAAAACAATGGTATTATTTTATCTAGAAATAATTAAGATGGAGAGTGATTATGATTAGCAATTTAAAGGAAAAATCATGTAAGGATATAAAAATAGGAGAAAGAAAATATTATTATTATTCTTTGAAATCTCTAGAAGAACAAGGCTTTGATATTAAAAATTTGCCTTTCTCAATTAAGATTTTATTAGAGAATGTTCTTAGACAATACGATGGAAGAGTAATAAAAGAAGAACATATTAAAACTTTAGCTAATTGGGTTAAAGGAGATAATAAAGAAGCAGAAGTTCCATTTAAACCAGCTAGAGTTTTATTGCAGGATTTCACTGGTGTACCTGCTGTTGTTGATTTGGCTTCAATGAGAAAAGCTATGGCGGATGCTGGTGGGGATGTTAAAAGCATTAATCCTGAGGTTCCGGTAGACTTAGTTATCGATCATTCAGTGCAAGTGGATTACTTTGGGAGTTCTAATGCCTTATCAGAAAATGTAGGCATGGAATTTAAAAGAAATAAAGAAAGATATCAATTCTTAAGTTGGGCTCAAAAAGCATTTGATAATTTTACAGTTGTACCACCAGCTACTGGCATTGTGCATCAAGTAAATTTAGAATATTTAGCAAGCCTTGTTATAAATAAAGAAGAAAACGGAAAGGTATATTTATATCCTGATACCTTAGTTGGAACCGATTCTCATACTACTATGATTAATGGCCTTGGAGTTTTGGGCTGGGGTGTTGGTGGAATAGAAGCAGAAGCAGGAATGTTAGGACAACCTTCATATTTCCCTGTTCCAGAAGTAATTGGTGTACATATGACAGGTAAACTACAAACAGGTGTAACAGCAACAGACCTAGCATTAAGAGTTACGGAGCTTTTAAGAGAAAGAGGCGTAGTAGGTAAGTTTATTGAATACTACGGAAGTGGAGTTAAAGATTTATCTTTAGCAGACAGAGCAACGGTTGCAAATATGGCACCAGAATATGGTGCAACATGTGGATTCTTCCCAGCAGATGAAGAAACTCTAGCATATTTAAAACTAACAGGAAGAACAAAAGAGCAAATTGAAATTGTAAGAGAATATCTAAAGGCAAATGATATGTTTTATGATGATGTTGACCATGTAGCAAAATATACAGATACAATAGAACTTGATTTGTCAACAATTGAAATTAGCTTATCAGGGCCTAAGAGACCTCAGGATAGAATTACTTTAAATCAAATGAAAGATAAATTTATTAAGTCAGTAACGGATCCTGTTAGTAATAGTGGTCATGGATTAACTGATAAAGAATTTAATAAGAAGATAGATATAAAATTGAGTGATGGAAGAAAAACCACATTGGAAACAGGCTCTCTAGCAATAGCATCTATTACATCATGTACTAATACATCTAATCCTTCAGTAATGTTAGGTGCGGGTATACTTGCAAAGAAAGCTGTAGATAAAGGTTTGAAGGTTCCAGCTCATGTTAAAACATCATTGGCACCTGGATCAAAAGTAGTAACAGGGTATTTGGAGAATTCAGGATTACAATTGTATTTAGACAAATTAGGATTTCAAACAATTGGATATGGTTGTGCGACTTGTATAGGAAATTCAGGACCATTATTACCTGAAATTGCCAAAGCCATAGATGAAAATGAAATGCTTGTATCATCTGTATTATCAGGTAACCGTAATTTTGAAGGTCGAATACATTCACAAATTAAGGCGAATTATTTAGCATCTCCAATATTGGTAGTAGCATATGCGCTGGCAGGAACAGTTAATATTGATTTGAATAAGGAACCATTAGGATATGACCAAAATAAAGAACCTATATTTTTGAAAGACATATGGCCAAGTTCTAAAGAAATTCAAGAAGAAGTAAAAAAATATGTAACACCGGATTTGTTTATAAATGAATATGCAAAAGTTTATACTAATAATGATATGTGGAATTCTATTGAATCAGGTCAAAATGAAATATATGAATTTGACTTAAACTCTACATACATTCAAAATCCAACATACTTTACTGAATTATCTAGCAAACCAAAGGATATTAAGCCATTATCAAATTTACGAGTAATTGCTAAATTTAAAGACTCTATTACAACTGATCATATCTCACCAGCAGGATCAATAGGAGTTGATAGTCCAGCAGGTAAGTATTTGAATTCACTTGGAGTTAATAATGAAGATTTTAACACCTACGGTTCTAGACGTGGTAATCATGAAATAATGATGCGAGGAACATTTGCTAATATTAGAATAAGGAATCAAATTGCACCAGACACAGAAGGTGGCTATACTAAACATTGGTTAACCAATGAAACAATGCCTATATATGACGCATCCATGGATTATATGAAAGATGATACCGGTTTACTTGTTATAGCAGGTAAGGATTATGGAATGGGTTCGTCAAGAGACTGGGCTGCTAAAGGTCCAAATCTATTAGGTGTTAAAGTAGTTCTTGCTGAAAGTTTTGAAAGAATTCATAGATCGAACTTAGTTATGATGGGAGTTCTACCTTTACAATTTCTTGAGGGTGAGACTGCTGATAGCTTAGGATTAACAGGGGAAGAGATATTCAATGTTGAAATAGGGCAATATGTTAAACCATATGATAAAGTAAAGGTTCAAGCGAAATCAGCTGATGGGAAGATTAAGGAGTTGACTGCTTTAGTTAGATTTGATTCTGAGGTAGATGTGGACTATTACCGTCATGGTGGTATATTACAAATGGTATTAAGAGAAAAATTAAACAAATAAATTTAATAATATAAAAACATATTAAAACAAACAAAAACAAGTTAAGAAATATTCTCAACTTGTTTTTGTTTTGCTTAAATCCAAATTATTTTATTTCAGCAGCTTTTAATATAGGGTCATCATTTGTATTAGCTTGTCCAATATTTTTGATTTTGTTTTTATATAAAGAATTATATAAAAATAAATTTATAATTAATGATGCAAACTCAGCAAGTGGTATAGAGGCCCATACAGCATTGATACCAAGTGTTTTAGAAAAAATAAAAGCAAGAGGAAGTGTGAAAATTATTTGCCTAAAGAATGTTACTATTAAACTATAAAAACCATTACCAAAGGCTTGGTAGACCGAGCTTACTACAATTGAAAAGCCTGCAAATATAAAGTTTATACTAATTATTCTAAGGGCTGGTATGCCTATTATTAACATATCATCTGAAGCTTTGAAAATCTGTAGTAAATAACGGGGTAAAAATTGAAATGTGGCTATTCCTAATGCCATTATAAAACAAGCGGTATAAACACTTAATCTAATTGTCGCGGTAATTCGTTTCTTTTTCTGGGCTCCATAATTATATGCTAAAATCGGAACCATGCCATTATTCAAACCAAATACAGGCATAAAAATAAAACTTTGTAATTTGAAGTAGACTCCAAAAACAGCAGTTGCAGTGGTTGAAAAAACTAATAAAATCTTGTTAATGCCATATGTCATGACAGAACCTAGGGATGCCATAATAATAGCTGGAAGACCAACAGAATATATATTTTTGATTGTTTCAAAATGAGGTTTAAAGCCAATTAAATTTAAATTGATTTCTTTATTTTTCCTTATATTGAAATACAAAGCAAGAAACATAGATAAAAATTGCCCTATTACTGTTGCTAATGCAGCACCAGCAACACCTAATTTTGGAAAGCCTAAAAGTCCGAATATTAGAATTGGATCTAATATAATATTAGTAATAGCACCAATACCTTGCGATAGCATAGTGTATATTGTTTTCCCTGTAGCTTGTAAAATTCTTTCAAGCATAATTTCCATAAAGATACCTAATGAAAAAACAGTACATATTCTAAGATATGTTGTACCATATTCTATAATTTTAAGATCGTTTGTTTGCATTTCAAAATATTTTCTAGTAAATAATAAGCCAAATATTGCAAAAGCAATATAACTTAAAATGATTATGAAAACACCATTAATAGCAGCACGATTAGCATTTTTAATATTTTTCTCACCTAAATTACGGGCAAGCAGAGCGTTTACACCGACTCCTGTTCCGATACTTACAGCAATCATTAAGTTTTGAATTGGAAATGATAAGGAAAGAGCTGCTAAAGCATCTTCTCCTATTTGAGCTATAAATACACTATCTACAATATTGTAAAGTGCTTGTATTAACATTGAAATTACAATAGGTAAAGACATTGTTAGGAGTAGTTTGTTTATAGGCATTGTACCCATTTTATTTTCAGCTTGTATTTTGTTATCGACCATTTGTATATCCTTTCGAAAAACTTATTTAAAGAATTATAAAACTGCCCAAATTAGTATGTGGACAGTTTTAATAGTTATATTATAATGATTTAAGTATTATGAATCAAGTAATTTTTTTAGTTCATCCATAAATGTATTTACATCTTTGAATTCTCTATATACTGATGCGAAACGGACATATGCGACAGGATCTACATCTTTTAATTTATTCATTACAATTTCGCCAATAATTGATGATGGTATTTCTTTTTCCTCCATATTGAAAATTTCAGTTTCAATCTCATCAACGATATTTGTAATTAAATTTATGGATATTGGTCTTTTATGGCATGAACGAAAGACACCGGATTCGATTTTTTCTCTAGAATATGGTTCCCTATTATTATCCTTTTTAATAATAACTAATGGAATAGCTTCTATTTTTTCATAAGTAGTGAAACGTCGGTTGCATTTATCGCATTGACGTCTTCTTCGTATTGATGCACCGTCATCAGATGGCCTTGAATCAATAACTCTAGAAATCTCATAACTGCAAAATGGACACTTCATAGTTTCCCCCTTTATGCCTTGTTTTATTTCATTAATAAAGTAAACGACTAATTTAATTATATTTTAATTAATGTAATTGTCAAGTGGAATACAAAGATATCAAAATTCACATTTAACTATATGCTTTTTAACATCTATGTCGACTAGTATAATATCAATTCCAATTTTACTTATACAACAACAAGGAATGACATATTCAAATTCTCTACCTAATACTCCCCAGACTTTGCATGGACCAGGAACAACAATATCAGTTATAGTACAGTCGCATATCTTAATGACGACATCACATACATAACCTAATCTTTCACCATCTCGACAATTGATAACTTCTTTTTGCCTTAAGTCACAAATGCGCATATAATCACCATAAGGTTTGTTTATTATAGTATATGCAAATAAATATAAGATGCAATCAATTATAAGGATTTATATCTCTTGTTTTAAATTTATCATTTTGATATACTATCTTTATGCAAATGCCTTTCATTGAGAGAATGAAAGGAGTAATATGTTTAGTAAATCGTATAGTGCTACAATTCTAGGTATTGACCCCATTATTATTACAATCGAAGTTGATGTTAGTGATGGTTTCCCGTCATTTGATATGGTTGGTTTATTAGGATCTGAGGTCAAAGAGGCAAGGGAAAGAGTCAGAATTTCAATTAAAAATTCTGGGTATAGTTTAAAAGCCAAACGCGTCACTGTTAATCTTTCGCCGGCAGATATTCGTAAAGAAGGAACTGCTTTTGACCTTCCTGTTGCATTCGCAATATTATCATCCTATGGTTACATTAACGATAAATATTTTAAAGATACCCTAGTTGTTGGAGAGTTGGGTTTGAACGGTAAAGTAAATAGAGTAAATGGGATTTTATCTATTATACATACTGCAAAACAAGAAGGGTTTAAAAAATGTATAATTCCTTATGATAATATTAATGAAGCCTTAATTATTGAGAACATTGAAATATATGCAGTTAAATCATTAAAAGAGGCAATTGATGTTATTGATAAGGGTCAGATGATGAAAATTCAAAAGAATGCTTATGATTATAATTTTAACAAAAAAGATTATAATGCAAATTATGATTTCAGCAATATTATAGGTCAAGGCTTTGCTAAAAGAGGTATGGAAATTGCTGCCTCAGGTATGCATAATATGTTAATGATAGGGCCACCCGGATCTGGAAAGACCATGTTAGCAAAAAGTGCCTCGACAATTTTACCAGATCTTACATTCGATGAAGCTATGGAAGTTTCTAAAATATATAGTATATCAGGCTTATTAAAAGATAAGCCATTTGTTACAAATAGACCATTTAGACACCCTCATCATACAATATCAACAACGGCCTTAGTTGGAGGAGGAAGGATACCTAAACCGGGAGAATTAACCTTAGCCCATCTAGGTGTTTTGTTTTTAGATGAATTGCCTGAATTTAACAAGAGTATAATAGAACTCTTGCGACAGCCCTTAGAAGACCGACATATATCTATTACAAGATTATCTGGAAGATTTGAATTTCCGACGAACTTTATGTTAGTAGCAGCTATGAATCCATGTAATTGTGGTTTTTATCCAGATAGAAACAAATGCGAATGTTCGATTAATAATATTAAACGATATCTATCTAAAATATCTAAACCAATATTAGATCGTTTTGATATATCTGCAGAAGTATTACAGGTTGATTACAAAGATTTAAAAATAAAAACACAAGGGGAATTATCGGATAATATAAAAAAACGGGTAGAAATTGCAAGGGAAATACAATTAGATAGATATAAAGGGAAAGATATATATTATAATTCTGAATTAAATATAAAAGAAATTGAACAATTTTGTAGACTAGGAGAAAAAGAACAAAAACTTATAGAGCTAGCATATAAGAAAATGAATTTAAGTGCCCGAGGTTATCATAAAATACTAAAAGTATCAAGAACGATTGCTGATTTAGAAGAATCAACTTCTATTAAAGAACATCATATTAGTGAAGCTTTAAGTTATCGTGGATTAGATACAAAGTATTGGGGGAACAAATTATGAGACAAATTGAATATCAATATTGGTTAGCAAATATACAAGGGATAGGAATAAAAAAAAGACAGAAACTATTAAATGAATTTCATAATGCAGAAAATGTATTCAAAGCATCAAAATACAAATTACTTAAAACATTTTTAAATAAAAAAGATATTGATAATATTATTAATAGCAAGAACATAGATAATATTAAAAGAGAGTTAGAGGAACTTGATAAAAAAGGAATTGATTTTATTACAATTGAAAATAATACTTACCCCGCTAAACTTAGAGAAATTTATGACCCACCCTACGCCTTATATGTAAAAGGGAAATTACCCTCTGAGAATGAAAAAGTAATTGCCGTTGTTGGAGCTAGAGATTGCAGTGACTACGGGATTGAAGTGGCCACTTATTTGACTAATAAGCTTGCAAAAAACGGGATAAGTATTGTAAGTGGATTGGCACGGGGGATAGATTATTATTCACACAAAGGAGCCTTGTCATCTAATGGAATAACATATGCAGTATTAGGATCTGGAGTTGATATATGTTATCCTATAGAAAACTTTAACATTTATATGGATATGCAAAAACAAGGTGGAGTTATTTCGGAATATAAACATGGTAGCAAACCATTACCACATAACTTTCCAATGAGAAATAGAATGATTAGCGGATTATCAGATGGTATATTAGTTGTAGAAGCACGTCAAAAGAGTGGTTCGCTAATAACTGTTGACATGGGTTTAGACCAAGGTAAAGAAATATATTCAGTTCCTGGTAGGATAACAGATAAGTTAAGTTATGGATGTAATAACCTTCTAGGAATGGGTGCTAAAATAGTTACTACACCTGATGATATCTTAGAAGATTTATTAGACAATTACAAAGAATTTGACAATAATTCTAAAATAAACATTAAAATACTTGAAAATGAAGAAAAAGTAGTGTATGCTTGTCTAGGCTTTACGCCAAAACATATAGATGAGGTGCAAACCGAAACAAATATGAATATCACACAACTAATAACGACTTTACTGAGTCTTGAAATGAAGGACTATATATACCAGTCTAGCAAAAATTATTATTCGAAAAGACTCAATATAGATATAAATTAAGTAATATGTAGAAATGAGGGAAATAACAAATGCCTAGATATCTTGTAATTGTAGAATCACCTGCAAAGGCAAAAACAATTAAAAAATTTTTAGGGAAGAATTATGAAGTTCTTGCATCTAATGGACATGTAAGAGATTTACCCAAAAGCCGGTTAGGCATAGATACTGAGAATGACTATGAACCAAGGTATATTACTATAAGGGGTAAAGGGGAAATTCTTGCTAAATTAAGAAAAGAAGTTAAAAAATCGGATAAAGTTTTCCTTGCAACTGACCCTGATCGTGAAGGGGAAGCTATTTCATGGCATTTATCTAAAGCATTAAAACTAGATGAAGATAATATTATGAGAATAACTTTTAATGAAATAACAAAAAGTGCTATTAAAGACTCTATAAAAAAACCTAGAAATATTGATATGGATTTAGTAGATGCTCAGCAAGCGAGAAGAATCCTAGATAGAATGGTTGGATATAAAATAAGTCCTGTACTATGGGTGAAAATAAAAAGAGGTTTAAGTGCAGGTAGAGTTCAATCTGTAGCATTAAGATTAATATGCGATAGAGAAGAAGAAGTCAATGCATTTGTACCAGAAGAATATTGGAATTTAGAAGCATCATTTGATATAAAGGGAAAAAGCAAACTGTTAATTGCAAAATATTTAAAAAACGCTTCACAAAAAACAATTAAAAGCCGTCAAGAAATGGATGAACTCTTGGATTTATTATCAAAATCAGATTTTGTAGTTGAGAGTATCAAAAAAAATGAGAGAACAAAAAAATCTCCAATGCCATTTATTACAAGCACATTACAACAAGAAGCTGCTAAGACTTTAAACTATTCCACGCAAAAAACAATGAGATTGGCTCAACAATTATATGAAGGAATAGATATTAAGGGCCATGGTACTGTGGGTTTAATAACATACTTGCGTACAGATTCAATTAGGATTAGTGACGAAGCTAAATTAGAGGCTAATAAATATATTGAAGAAAACTATGGTGCAGAATATATTATTGAGGATAAAAAAGAAGAAAAGGTTAATAAGAAGATTCAAGATGCTCATGAAGCAATTAGACCTACTAACATCGAATTTTCACCTGATATGGTTAAAGCATCACTTACTAGAGACTTATTCAGATTATACCAATTAATTTGGAAGAGATTCACTGCAAGTTGCATGAAAGCAGCAATCTATGAAACAACTTCAATGAGAATAAATAATAGTAATATAATCTTTTCTGCTTCTGGTTCGGAAATAATTTTTGATGGTTTTATGAAGGTATATGTTTCTGATAAAGATGAAATTAAAGATAAGATAGATTTTGGTAAACTAAAAGCTGGAGATAAACTTTCATTAATCGAATTAACCGATAGCCAACATTTTACTCAACCACCAGCATATTACAACGAGGCTTCTTTAGTTAAAACCTTAGAGGAGTTGGGAATTGGAAGACCAAGTACTTATGCACCAACTATAACGACTATATTAGCAAGAAGATATATTGTTAAAGAAGAAAAGAATCTATATGTTACTGAATTAGGGGAGGCTGTAAATAATATTATGGTTGCTGCATTCCCAAGTGTAATAAATGCTAATTTTACTGCTAGTTTAGAAGCATTATTAGATAGTGTCGAGGATGGTACTATTCATTGGAAGACTGTAATTAGAAACTTTTATCCAGATTTGGATGAAGCTGTACAAAAAGCAGAAGCAGATTTAGAGAAAATAGTAATAGAAGATGAAGTTACAGAAGAAATATGTGAACAATGTGGTAAGAATATGGTTATCAAATATGGACCATATGGTAAATTCTTAGCTTGTCCAGGATTTCCTGAATGTAGAAATGCAAAACCACATTTTGAAAAGATTGGTGTAGAATGTCCTTTATGTGGAGAAGATATTGTTTTAAGAAAATCTAAAAAAGGAAGAAAGTTTTATGCTTGTATAAAAAGTCCGGATTGTGAATATATGAGTTGGCCAAGACCATCTAAAATTAAATGTGAAAAATGTAATGGTTTAATGTTAGAAAAAGGCAAGAAGCTAATGTGTGCAAGTGTAGAATGCGGATATGTTACAGAAATAGAAACAAATGACTAAGTTAACAGTTAAAATACAAGAAAAAGCATTGTTTTCAAATTATAAACATGGTAGAATGTTTCTATTCATATAAAACATAATAAGTTCATTGAAAAGGAGGAGCGTTAATGAGCGTGCAACTACTTGATAAGACTAGGATGATTAATAATTTACTCCATAGTAATACTTCTCATAAAATCATATTTAATGATATATGTAAAATACTTAGTGGGGTTATAAATTCTAATGTTATGGTTATTAGTAATAAAGGAAAGATACTCGGACTACACAATAGGAATGATGTAGATGAAATTAAAGAATTATTAAAAAACAGTGTAGGTAAGCATGTTGATGCTTTACTTAATCAAAGATTGCTGAATGTTTTATCAACTAAAGAAAATGTTAATTTAGCTACATTAGGCTTTATTAAAGGTGTAAAGGACAAATACCAAGGACTTGTTTCTCCAATTGAAATTAGTAGCAAAAGACTAGGAACACTATTTGTTTATAAAATAGATGGCTCATACGACTTAGAAGATATAATTTTAAGCGAATACAGTACAACAGTTATTGGTTTAGAGATGATGAGATCTGTTAATGAAGAAAATGCAGAAGAACAAAGAAAAAAGCATGTTGTTAAATCAGCAATTAATACTTTATCACTTTCTGAGTTAGAAGCAATAAATCACATATTCAAGGAACTTGATGGTACAGAGGGAATACTAGTTGCAAGTAAAATAGCTGATAGAGTAGGTATAACAAGGTCCGTAATTGTAAATGCATTAAGGAAATTTGAAAGTGCAGGAGTTATAGAATCAAGATCCTCAGGTATGAAGGGAACATATATTAAAATTTTAAACGATGTAGTATTTGATGAAATTAAAAAAGTAAAAAGCAAATAAACAATAAAAAGGACTTCAAAAGAATATAATTGAACTCCTTTTTTGTTTTGTGAAAATTATGGATAAAATGGGAGCAATATACTAAAAGTTGCTAAGATTCAGCTAATATGCATTATTGTGTAAAAAACCCTAGTAGTTAATGACTATAAATACAAATATGCCTTGTCATCTTATGAAAGATATAATAGAATGTAGTTAATATATCTTGTATTTTGCGATATGACAATAAAAAGGAATACAAGCTATATGCTAATTATAATTTAATCGAAAGGGGTATGATGAAATGATACGATCAAGTGCTTTTAATTATGTTGATGTATTAAATAAAGCAGCAGATGCAAGTTGGACGAGAAATGAAGTTATTGGTAATAATATAGCAAATGTAGATACTCCTGGATATAAAAGAAAAGATGTACATTTTGATTCATATTTACTTTCTGAGATTGCTAGAAATGGTAACTCTAATAATGGAATCTCACAAGCTAGATTAAATTCATTGAATCCAACGATATATACAGATAATTCAGCTCTAAGCTATAGGTTAGATGGCAATAATGTTAATATTGATACAGAATCATCTAATCTAGCACAAAATCAAATCAGATATTATACTTTGATAGACTCAATGACCCAGGAATTTAACAGAATAAAAACAGTGTTAAATGCAAAATAATTGTAAAGGAGTAGAATCATGTCGGTAATGAATGGAATGAATATTAGTGCGAGTGGAATGACTGCTCAGAGATTAAGAATGGATATAATATCCCAGAATATTGCTAATGTCAATACAACTAGAGATGAGAATGGCAACCCATACAAGAAAAAGAATGTCGTTTTTGCTGAAAAGAATAATACACCGTTTGGAAATATATTAATGAAAGCTTCTGGTACTACTGGCAATGGGGTTAAAGTAGTAAAGATTACAGAAGATGATAAAACGCCTATGAAGATGGTATATGATCCTTCCCATCCCGATGCGAACAATGATGGATATGTTTCATATCCTAATGTTAATACAGTACAAGAAATGACAGATTTAATTAGTGCAACAAGATCATATGAAGCTAATGTTACGGCTTTCAATGCAAGTAAATCGATGGCTTTAAAAGGCTTGGAAGTTGGTAAATAATAAGATTAGCGGGAGGTAATTATGGATATTAAATCTATAAATAATTTCAAGGTATTAGATGTTTTTGATAATAAAACTAACAAAATAGGAAAAAAAAATGAAACATTTGAAAATATATTTGAATCAATTAAAAACATGGTAAATGAAACAAGTAAATACAATGATATAGCACAACAAGAAGAAATGGCATATGCAATGGGTATTAAAAATAATACTCATGATTTAGCAGTTGCACAACAAAAAGCAAATTTATCATTACAATATACAGTATCAATTAGAAATCATATTTTAGATGCTTACAAGGAAATTATGAATATGCAGTTTTAATATAATCAATTTTATATTTAGAATAATTGTATTCTGGTTCATAATTATTACTATTATGAGGTGTTATATTAAATGTCAGAGAAAATAAACCAAACATTAAAACAAATTAAAGAATATTGGGACAAATATACAAGTAAACAAAAAACTATAATAATAAGTGTTTTATCTATAGTTTTTTTGTCGATTATAACTTTAAGCGTTGTATTAAGTAGAACTAGATTTGAAGTTTTAATTAAATCAGATTCACCCAAAGATGCAAACACTGTAGTCGATTTGCTAGAAAAGGAATCCATTGATTATAAGGTGGGAATAGATAGTGTAACTATTTCTGTAGATAGAAAAAAATATTCCGATGCAGCATTATTAATTGCAAGCCATGATGTACCATCAAATGGATTATCCTTAGACACATTATTAAACAATAGTTTAAGCACAACCAATAGTGATAGAACTCTAAAGTTAAATTTATATATTCAAGATAAAGTTAGAAATTACCTTAAGACTATGAAAGGTGTAGAAGATGCGCAAATATATTATATGCCTGAAGAGAGTTCTAATACACTTATTTCTGCGGTAAAAGACACAAGCGCTAGTGTTTTATTAACAGTTAATAATGATTTTGAAATAAAGACCGCTGAGACGATTGCTGAAGTTGTTTCATCTATAATAGGAAATACTAAAACAGATAAGATTAAAGTAGCTGATCAATTTGGTAATTTATTATTTGGCGGTGAACAGGACTTATATACAGGAAGTGCAAGTTCTAATGAAGATTATAGGCAAAGGCTTAGAAATACATTTATTAATAATATTTATATGGGTCTAATTAAAAGTGGATTTGATGATGCTGAAATCATGCCTAATCTTGTATTTAATATGGATAGAATGAGTGAATTATATAAGGAATACATACCTGCGGAAGGTGAAGAACAAGGTGTACAAGGTAAATATTATTCTTACAATTCAGAGAATTCTGGATATGTGGGAGGAACACCAGGAACAGCTTCCAATGACGAAACAGATTATATGATAGAAGATACTAGTAATTCCACAGGAAATGTTAATATACAGCAAATAGATTATTTACCTAATGAGAGAGTTACCAATATTGAATATGAAATAGGTGTTGTAATTCCTGATGAATCTTCAATTAGTATTATCCTAAGAAAAATAGTAGAGCATAAAGAAGAAGAATTAGAACTTGAAGGCCTATTAGAGGGAACAACTTTTCAAGAATATGCTCTTGCAAATAATGAAAGTAAAAAAATAGATGTAGATCCTGAAATTATTGAAATGGTTTCACTAGCTACAGGAATTTCTGATAAAAATATCCACGTTATGGCATTTGAAAATCCGTTATTTATGCCTAGGATGGATTCAACTTGGCAGGATAGCTTAAGAAGTAATTGGCAGAAGTATTTACAAGTGTTTATGGCAATTATTATACTTGCTATGCTAGCTTTTGTAATATTTAGGGGCTTGACTCCAGTTGAAGTAACAGAGCTTGAGCCAGAGTTATCAGTAGAAAAATTATTGGCTACAACTCAAGAAGTTTCGTTAGATGAAATTGCAATAAGTGAATCATCAGGGTCAAGAAAAGCTATAGAGAAGTTTGTTGATGAAAAACCTGAATCTGTAGCGCAACTATTAAGGAATTGGCTAAATCAAGAATGGGACTAGGAGGCTAAAATGGCGATTAAATCAGGAAATGAATTAAGTGGAACTTCTAAAGCAGCAATTTTATTAATAGCCTTAGGTCCAGAACGTTCCGCAAATATATTTAAACATTTAAAAGAAGATGAGATAGAGACTTTGACCTTGGAAATAGCTAACACAAGAAGTGTTTCACCACAAGTAAAGGAAGAAGTATTAGATGAGTTTTATGAAATTTGCCTAGCACAAAAGTACATAGCTGAAGGTGGAATTAATTATGCTAGAGAATTATTAGAAAAAGCATTAGGTGAAGCAAAAGCAAAAACAATTATAAGCAAACTAACATCTTCATTGCAAGTTAGACCTTTTGAATTTATAAGGAAGACTGATGCAACTCAACTGTTTAGCTTTATACAAGAAGAGCATCCACAAACAATAGCTTTAATATTATCTTATTTATCTCCAGCACAATCCTCAGCCATCATTTCGTCATTAAGTCCTGAGAAGCAATCTGAAGTAGCAAGAAGAATTGCAATGATGGATAGAACGACTCCTGATGTTATACAGGAAGTAGAAAGAATTTTAGAAAGAAAATTAGCATCCTTAGTGAATCAGGATTATACAATTATTGGTGGTGTTGATTCAATTGTTGATATACTTAATACTGTAGATAGAGCTACTGAGAAACATATTATGGAAACGTTGGAAATTGAAGAACCAGAGCTTGCTGATGAGATTAGGAGGAAAATGTTCATATTTGAAGATATCCTTACACTTGATGATAAATCAATTCAAAGAGTGCTTAGGGAAGTTGATAATAATGAGCTTGCAGTTGCACTTAAAGGTGCAAATGAAGAAGTACAAAGTGTTATTTTCAACAATTTATCAAAGCGTTTAGCGACTATGATTCAAGAAGATATGGAATATATGGGTCCTATTAGAATGAAGGATGTTGAGGAAGCACAGCAAAGAATAGTAAATATTATTAGAAGATTAGAGGACTCTTCCGAGATAATTATATCGAGAGGCGGAGGTGACGAGATAGTTGTCTAACTTTATTAAGTCAAAATCTGTTACTATAAATGAAATAAAAACAAAAACAATAGATACTCATATAAGAAAAGAAGCTGAAATTAGTATAAAACGTAAAGAAAGCATTGCAAGATTATCAAAAGAACATTTTGACAAAGCGGATGAAGTAGAATTAGCACATAAAATATTAGAAGATGCTAAAAGGGATGCAGAAAGATTATTATCAGATGCAATTACTAAGGCAGAAGATATTAAACATGAAGCATTTATAGAATCTTCTAAGAATGGCTATGAAGATGGAATTAACAAGGCAAATCAAGAAATCCTTATTAAACTCAAGCAGCTTCAAGAAAAAGAAGATAAACTTAATAATGAATATGAAACTAATAAAAAAGAGTTGGAACCTAAATTTGTATCCTTAACTATTGAATTACTAGAAAAGCTTACAGGAATAATAGCCGAGGATTACCAAGATATAATTCTATATTTAATAAATAATGCAATAAATAACATTAATAAAAGTGATAAATATTTAATAAAAGTATCATCTTTTGATTATAAATATGTCAATGATAATAAAGAGTATTTTATACAAGATATTTCTAACAGCCATTTTGATATTAAAATAGATCCAAATTTAGTTAAAAACCAATGTATTATAGAAACTAATTCACAAATATCTGATTGTAGTTTAAGTGCTCAATTAGAAAACCTGAAAACCAGCTTGAAAATGTTAAGCAAAATATGAATTGGAAAGTGATAATATGATTGAGATAGATATGGAAAAGTATTCAACTCTTATGAACCATACCTATGAAAATCAGTATGGTAAAGTTAAAAAGGTTGTAGGACTTACGGTTGAAGCGACAGGAATTAAAGCGAATTTAGGAGATGTTTGTGTCGTTACAACATCAAATGGAATTAGGAAACTTGCTGAAGTAGTAGGCTTTGTTGAAAATCAAACATTATTAATGCCATACGATGATATGTCAGGCGTGGGAATTGGTAGTTATGTTAATAACACTAATGAAGCTTTTAAAGTACCTGTGGGTATTGAACTTCTAGGCAAATCACTTGATGGATTAGGTAGGTTAATTGATGGAACAGATTTAATAGTATCCGATACTTATCCAGCGGAGGCCAAAGCTCCTGACCCTTTGACAAGGAAATTAATAGATGAAGTTTTACCTTTAGGTGTAAAAGCTGTAGATGGTCTTTTAACTATAGGTAAAGGACAAAGAATTGGAATATTTGCTGGTAGTGGAGTTGGCAAAAGTACATTGCTTGGTATGTTTGCTAGAAACACTAAAGCTGATATAAATGTTATCGCTTTAATAGGCGAGCGTGGTAGAGAAGTTAGAGAATTTATTGAAAGGGATTTAGGAGAAGAAGGAATGAAAAGATCAGTTGTTGTTGTAGCAACATCTGATAAAACAGCTTTAATTAGAAAAAAAGCTGCATTTACTGCAACGGCAATTGCCGAATATTTCAGAGATCAGGGCAAGGATGTACTTCTTATGATGGACTCCTTAACTAGATTTTCAATGGCACAAAGAGAAATAGGACTTGCATCAGGAGAACCACCTGTATCCAGAGGATATCCTCCTAGTGTATATTCTGAAATGCCTAAACTATTAGAAAGAGCTGGTCAATCAGAAAAAGGCTCTATAACAGGTTTATACACTGTATTAGTTGATGGCGATGATTTTAATGAACCTATTACAGATACAGCGAGAAGTATTTTAGATGGCCACATTGTCCTATCAAGGAAAATGGCTCATAAAAACCATTATCCTGCTATTGATGTACTTCAAAGTATCTCAAGAGTAATGACGTCAATAATAGATATAGAGCATAAAAGACTTGCTGGACAGTTAAAGAAAGTTTTAGCAGTTTATAATGAGGCAGAAGATTTGATTAATATAGGGGCATATAAGAGTGGCACAAATGAAGAGATTGACTATGCAATATCTAAAATTAAGTTAGTAAATGATTTCCTTATACAAGATATAGATGAAAAATATGAATTTGAGAATGTAATCAATAATTTAAAGGAGATATTTGACGAATAATGAAAAAATTTGAATACTCTATGGAAAATGTTCTTAATATTAAATATAAATTAGAGGACCAAGCTAAAACAAATTATTCAGTTATAAGATTTCAACTTAATAAAGAAGAAGAAGCTTTATATAAATTAAGAATTAAAAAGAATCATTATGAAAAAAGATTACAACAATTAGTAAGTGGAAGTTTGGATTTTAAAAACATAAAAATATACAAAAAATCTTTAGATGATGTTAAAAACAAAATTTTAGAACAAAAAGAACTAATAAAAACCATTGAAGCAGAACTAGAGATAGCAAGGATTGAATTGGAGAAATCTATGATAGAAAGAAAAACCCAAGAAAATCTTAAAGATAAAGCCTTTGATGAGTATAAACAAGAATATAATACCTGGGAAAGTAAAGAAGTTGATGAATTAAACAGTTTTAATTATAGCAACCCTATTTAGGTTGGAGGGACAGTATGGCAAAAAAGAAAAAAGATTCGATTAATGATGGTGAAGAAGTTAAAGAAAATAGTATTTTAACGACCCTTATAGTTTTCTTTATTATTCTTATATGGTTAGTTATCTTTATTATATTTGTAAAATTAGACATTGGTAGCTTTGGCTCATCTGTATTAGCTCCGATAATAAGAGATGTTCCAGTTATTAATCTTATTTTACCAGAAGAAATAGATATAATAGACCAAAATGAATCAAAGGATGATTATTCATTTAAAACAATAGCAGAAGCAATACAAAAGATTAAAGATTTAGAAAAAGAGATTGATATACTTACTAAAAATGACGATATAGTAACTGATGATGAATTGCAAAAAGAGATCAACAGACTTAAAGTATTTGAAGAAAATCAGACAAGATTTGAAGAGATAAAACAGAAATTTGATAAAAGTGTTGTTTTTACGGACAATGCTCCTAATATTGAAGAATATAAGGACTATTATGAATTGATTAATCCAGAAAATGCAGAAATAATATATAGACAAGTCATTGAACAACTACAACATTCTCAAGCAATAAAAGAAAAAGCCGATATATATAGAAAGATGGAGCCAAAAGCAGCAGCCAAAATTCTAGAAACCATGACAGCTGACACAGAAGCAGTAGCGAAGATATTATTAAATATGAGACCAAAAGAGAGTGCTGCAATCTTAGCTCAAATGGACCATGTATTTGCATCTAAAATAACAAAGAAAATGTTAGACCTCGATGAAGAAATGATAAGTTAATATTTATTTAATTAAAAAATGAATTTATGATACAACACATGCGATTTATATCTACTATTGATTGCGTGTATTGTATCATAAATTATATGATACTTAGTTATAAACTATTAATATTAAGAAAGGAGGGCACGATCATGACGATTACTTCAGTAAACTTGATGGAGATAGGAAGTACAAATGAAACTAAGATTTTTCTTCAAGAACCAAAGCTAAATATAAGTTTTGATAAGGCTATTAATGATATTAGTTTAAACAAAAAAGAATTTGATAAAAAAGAAACTAAGAATAATGCGACAGTAGATAATAAATCTAAACATTATAGATATCAGTCTAACAAGCCTAATCAAGTAAAAGCACCTGTAAAAGATAATAACTATGAACAAGAAGAGATTTCTGAAACAATAGTAAAGATTCAGGATGTAATTAAAAAGCAACTGAATATAACTGATGAAGAACTTGCTAGTATTTTACTTGCCAATTCATTAACTTCTATTGATCTACTAGATTTTAATAACATATCTAAAATTATAATGTCTCACAATGAACTTGATGACATTTCGGAGATATTTGTTAACGATGATTTAAGTCAAAGTTTAATAAGCATAATTAATGAATTAAATCAAACTGTTGATACTGATATTAAAGAGATGGTTTTAGTAGACAATAGTAATATTATTATTAATAATCAACCTGATATGAAGAATGAAGAAAATAATAAGTATGATAATGCAGACAAAAACAAAACAACTGAATTAAACATTTTTAATAATGGTTCTAACGGCAGTAATATAGAAGTGCTAAATGAAAAAGATACTAATAGCCAAGAGCAAAGCAAAGATTTTAAAAGCACAGATAGTTCTAATGATGCAATGTGGAATGATGTTATTAATAACATTGTTAATAACAGCGATAATAAAGCTTTTGATGTATCAAATTCACTTACAGAAACGGTTGAAATAGCTGATATTATAAATCAGATAATTGAGAAAATTAAAATAGTTATTAAACCTGATATATCATCTATGGAAATGCATTTAAATCCTGATAATCTTGGAAAAGTAAATATAACCGTTGTTGAAAAGAATGGTCTTATGACAGCAGAGTTCTTAGTTGAAAATTATTTGACAAAGGAAGCTATTGAAAGTCAGATAGGGATTTTGTTTGAAAACATTAATAATCAAGGTCTTAAGGTTGAAGCTATGGAAGTAACGGTCGCTAATTTTGAATTTCAACAAAACAATACAAGTAACAATGAAAACGAAGAAAACACCAAAAGAAATTCAAATAAGAAATCAAAATTTGATATGAATGTTGATAATGTAGAAGGAAATAGTATTGATACAGGAGAGAACAGTCAAAATGATGGAATTAGCGGAACAAAAGTTAATTATATGGCTTAGAAGAGGTGAAGCATGAGTAAAGTTGACAATATTCAAAGCATAAATAACAATAATGATGCAATTAAAACGAATAGAAAAGGCAATAGTGATTTAGGAAAAGAAGCTTTTCTGCAGTTATTAGTAGCACAATTAAAGTATCAAGATCCATTAAACCCAAGCAGTGATACAGAATTCGTATCACAATTAGCAAACTTCTCTCAATTAGAGCAATTGCAAAACTTAAGTAAAGTAACAACAAATAGCCAGGCATTTGGTTTAGTTGGAAAAACAGTAATTGTCAAATCAGAAGATTCAGCTGGTAAAATTGAACACAAAAAAGGAGTAATAGATTTTATCAATATATCTGGTGGTAAAGCTCAAGTGTCAATAGAAGAACAATTATATGATTTAGAACAGATAACAAGTGTAATAGATGAGTTTTATTTGTTACAACAAGGGCTTCCTGGTGTTGAACATCCAAATAACCTTAGGTTTTATCATGACGATCCCAAAGATATTTCATTTGAAGTAAATATGGGTTCAGGTGAAACGATTGCAGATGATGTTGCCATAATATTAGGTGAGAAAGTTTTAAATGAAAAGATGGTTAAGGTTGTAGGTAATACGATTACAATAGACAAAGAAGCATTAAAAAATATTCCGTCTGGAGATTATAAAATAACTATTGCATTCAATGATCCTTTATACACAATGGTTAGAGATAAAATCACTGTTAATATAAGTGGTGAAGCAATAATCGAAGAAGAACAGCAAGAGCCAGAAGAATAAATTACTTGATAGGGAGTGATAGTAAATGAATATTAAAGGTCGATTTCCTTCAATTGAACAAATGTCCAATCAGATAAATGTTCAAAAAGAAAACAAAATAAAGCAAAATGAAAACAGTAAAATTAGTTTTAATGATATTTTAACTAAAAAACAAAATTTAAAAGCCACAGATGATTTAACATTTTCAAAACATGTCAATGAAAGGCTAGCTAGCAGAAATATAGAATTAACAAATTCACAAATTGCTAGACTAGGCAATGCAACTAATATGGCAGACAAAAAAGGTATAAAAGAATCCTTGGTTATTGTAGATGATTTAGCTTTTATAGTTAATATCAAAAACAAAACAGTAGTTACTGCTATGAAAGACGAAGATGAGAAAATATTTACCAATATCGATGGCGCAATTATAATATAAGCTTGGACCCAAAGGGAAGCTTAGAATTCATGAATGACAGATTGAATTCAATTATTTAAAATAGGAGGTCAAAATATGTTAAGATCATTATTTTCTGGTGTAACTGGATTAAGGGCTCATCAGACCAAAATGGACGTTATAGGTAACAATATATCAAATGTTAACACAGTAGGCTTTAAATCAAGTTCAGTGAACTTTACAGATGTGTTTTATCAAACAAGCATGAGCGCATCAGGTCCGAACAATGAAACCGGAACAGCAGGAAGAAACCCAATGCAAATAGGACTTGGTTCAAATATATCTTCAATAACAACATCAATAGGTTTGTCAGGTGCTTCGCAAAGGACAGACAATCCATTTGATATAATGATTGAAGGAGATTCTTTTTTCGTTATTAATAGTGGTGGTAATAATTATTTTACAAAAGCAGGAGTATTTAGTGTAGATGCATTTGGTAATTTAGCTACACCAACTGGCGGTTTAGTAATGGGATGGGAAGTTGATGTTGATAATCCAACAAAAACAGTAGCATCTGAAGTTAAACCATTAAGAATTAAATCACCTGAGAATGTGTTTTCAGAGCCAGAAGCTACACAAGCAGCGGTTATTAGTGGAAATATAGATAGTAAGGATATTCAAATAGCTAATACTGGAAGGGCAGTTAATATTCCTTTCTATGACAACCTAGGATATTCATACACAGCACAACTAAAAGTAGTACAACTTCCAGATGAAAATGAGAGATATTCAGTTGCACTAACTGATATTAAAGACAGTAATGGTAAATCTGTATTTGTAAAAGAAATTAAAGATGCAGATGGACAAGTTACATATGAGGCAAGTAATGCATTTAGTAGTGTTAGCTTTGGAGGAACGGATTTAACGGTTGATGTAGATACTGATACTGGAGAACTTACAATAGCTACTACTAATCCAATTCTTGAATTTAATGCTAGTACAGGTGAACTTGAAAACATAACTGGAGGAGTTGGAGCACCAACAGATAAAATTAAAAAGATTGATTTTTCATTAACTACAACATCAGCTTTAAATCCTTTTAAGGATATAAGTATAGATTTTTCAACAATAACTATGTATGCAACAAGTGGCTCAACATCTCTTGAAGCACATCGTGGGGATTTAGAAGGTAAAAATGATGGTAGAAAAGCTGGTAATATGATAGGCCATAGTATTGATACATCAGGTAAGATATATGGGCATTATGACAATGGTGATCAAAAGCTATTGGGACAGATTGCAACAGCTTTATTTGCGAATCCAGCTGGTCTTGAAGCTATTGGTAACAATATGTTTGCTGCTACCCAAAACTCCGGGACATTTGATGGAATAGGCTATGATATATCGCAAGCAGGTGGAAGCTTTGCAACAGGATTCTTAGAGATGTCTAATGTTGACTTATCTGCTGAGTTTACTCAAATGATTACTACTCAAAGAGGATTCCAAGCAAACTCAAGAATAATAACAACTTCAGATACTTTACTAGAAGAATTAATAAATCTAAAAAGATAATAATTAAATTTTCGACATAATGTGATATAATACATACAATTCTGAATTTTGAATAACTAAGAATATCTTGGCTCAGAATTGTATGTTCATATCATAATTGATTATATATGATTTATAATTAGCTAGATAAAACATAAGCGGAGAGGAGCTAGCTATGATTGAGGTGACAAGATTAAATGATAAAAAGTTTTTAATTAATGCAGAGTTAATTGAAAAGGTAGAAGAGTCTCCAGATACATTAATAACATTAACTTCAGGTAATAAAGTTATTGTAAAAGAAAGCAAGCAAACTATAAAAGATTTAGTTGTGCATTATAAAAGAGAAATACTATGTAAAGAATTGTAGTTACAATTAAAATGAAAATAATTAAAGTTTAAATATAAATTTGATAGTAAGGATGGTGGCAATTTTGGATATTGCATCAATTGTAGGTTTAATTTTATGTATAGGTCTTATAATATTTGGAATAGTTTCTGGAGATAGCGGTTTTTCGGCGTTAGTGAATTTCTTGGATCCAGCATCCGCATACATAACTTTTGGCGGCTCATTTGCATCGATGTTAGCAATGTCAAAAAGTTTTTCGGCATTTTTTAACAATCTCAAATCATTTGGTCTTATTTTTAAAGTTTTAACATCAAATGAAGCAGAAACGATCAAAACTATAATTGATTTATCTAATATTGCGAGAAAAGAAGGTCTATTAGCATTAGAAGATGCAAGCAATGAAATTGAAGATGATTTTCTTAAAAAAGGAATTTTACTAATTGTAGATGGAACTGACCCTGAATTAGTTAGGGGAATACTAGAAACAGAATTAAATTACATAGAAGACAGACATACCAACACAATTAGCTTTTGGGAGAATTTAGGGGCTATGGGGCCAGCCTGGGGTATGATTGGTACATTAATTGGATTGATTAATATGCTGGTAAACTTAGATGATGCAAATGCTATTGGCTCAGGTATGGCTGTTGCACTTTTAACTACTTTATATGGTTCAATGCTTGCAAATTGGATTTGTACTCCAGTTGCAAATAAATTAAAATCAAATAACAACCATGAAATTATGGTAAAAGAAGTAATGGTAGAAGGACTATTATCAATACAGGCAGGAGAAAATCCAAGAGTTATTGAAGAAAAGCTAAAATCATTCTTATCACCTACTCATAGAGTATCCATGAAAGAAGAGGATGGTGAGGAACGTGGCTAGAAAAAAGAAACAAGTATCTTCAGGTGGGGACGCCTCATGGTTAAACACATTTGCAGATTTAATGAACTTGTTACTTTGTTTTTTTGTTTTGTTGTTTTCTATGTCTAGTGTGGATGCAGAAAAGTTCGAACAGATATCAAAGGCATTCTCGAGTTCCTTTAGTATTTTTAGTAGTGGAGGATCAGCTATTGATCATGGTCAGCTAATCTCATCAGGCGTAAGTCAGTTAAATGATTTAGATGATTATTTTAAAAATATGGGGAAGAGCGATGATGATATAGATACAGATGAAGATGGCTATATTGAAGAAATTGATGAACTACAGTCTGCATTAGATAAACTTTATGAAGAGATGATTAAACAGACTGAAGAAATGTATGATAATATTTCAGAACTTGCAGGCAAATATAATATAATGAATGACATAGAGCTAGGTATAGACCCTGATTATAAATATGTTCAAATCTCTATAAGAGGTGAAATTTTATTTGATTCTGGAAAAGCGATATTAAAACCTCAAGTTAAACCTATATTATCTAAAGTAGGAGATATATTAATTGATTATAAAGGATTCTATATTGAGATAGAGGGTCATACGGACAATGTACCGATGACAAATGGCACATATCAGAACAATAATTGGCTGTCATCTGCTAGAGCTTTAAACGCAGCTGAATACTTTATTAAAGAAAAAGGTCTTAATCCATCGAAGCTGAAATATTCAGGTAGAGGAGAATATGATCCGATAGACACTAATTCGAATGCTAAAGGTAGAGCCAAGAATAGAAGAATTGAAATAAAAATTTATAACCAATTAAGCAGTAAATAAAACGACAAAGGAGATTACATAATGAAGAGAAACATGTTTACGGTTATAATACTAGCTTTTGTAGTAGTTAATGTTATAATGTCATCAGTGCTAATATTCTTCATACTGCCATCTGTAAACAAAACTAATAAACTTGTTCATAAGGTTGCCGCTATTATAGATTTAGAATTAGAGTCTAAAAAACCAGATGACATTGAACATATATCAATCGAAGATATTACAACATATAGTATTGGAGATAAACTAATTGTATATTTAAAACAAAGTGATGATTATAAACACTATGCAATGTTAACTATAACACTATCAATTAACAAAAAGCATCAGGATACAACAAAGTTAGAACCGTTAATAGCACAACATGAAGATACTATTAAAGAAATAGTAACTGATGAGTTTTCCAAATATACAATTAATGAAATTGCAATAAAGAAAGACCATATAAAACAGGAATCATTAAATAGAATTCAAGAAACATTTGATTCTAACTTTATAATTAACATTTCATTCGGTAATTTAACACTTGAATAAAATAGTTAATGATTTTTTGCTAAATATATGTTATTATTATAAGAAGTCTAGGAGGTAGAGCTAATGGGTGATGTCTTATCACAATCGGAGATAGACAATTTACTAGCAGCTATTAGCAGTGGAGAGCTTGATGCTGAAGAATATAAGCATAGTGATGAAAAACAAGTAAAGAATTATGACTTTGCTCGGCCGTCAAAATTTTCCAAAGAGCATCTTCGAACACTTAATATTATTTTTGAACATTATGGTAGATTAATATCAACCAATTTCCCAGGATATTTAAGGAAAAATGTACAAGTTGAAGTGATTAATTCGGAGGCTATATCATATTATGAATTTGCTAATGCTTTAACTAATCCTGTGTTACTTGGTATTATAGATTTTGCGCCATTAAATGGGAATGTTATCATTGAGCTAGCTAATAATCTAGGGTATGCAATAGTTGATAGAATGTTAGGTGGAGGGGGTTATCCCCTTGACAAACCAAGAGAATTTTCTGAGATAGAATTATCAATAATTCAAAGGATTTTCATTCAATGTACAAATTTACTAATCGATCCATGGAAAAATGTAATAAAACTTGAACCGAAATTACTTAGAATAGAGACGAATCCTCAGTTTGCACAAATCATTTCACCTAGTGAAATGACAGCGATAATTACTTTGAATATAAAAATTGGTAGTATAGAAGGAATGATGAATATTTGTCTTCCTTATATCTGTTTAGAAGATGTAATAGATAAGTTAAATACTAAGTATTGGTACTCCACAATGCAATTAAAAGATCAAACAACTTATAAAGATATTATAGAGATAGCCATAGAAAACGCTAATATACCAATAAAGGCAGTATTGGGCAAAAGTGCTATTACAGTCAATGATTTTATTCATATGCAAGTCGGAGATGTCATTAAGTTAAATAGTAAAGTTGATGATGAATTAACCGTATATGTTGGAAATATTAATAAGTTTACTGCTCTGCCGGGTGCATCCTCGAGCTCTTATGCAGTTAAAATAACATCAATAAATAGTGGAGAGGAGTAAACAACTATGGATGGTATGCTATCTCAAGAAGAGATAAATGCATTATTAAGTGGAATGATGCCAGATGGTGGTAATGAATCTAAAGGCGAATATAATAATGAATTAACAGATATTGAAAAAGATGCAATAGGGGAGATATCTAATATTAGCATGGGTACTGCCGCTACGACATTATCAACATTAGTTAATAAGAAAGTAATAATAACTACTCCGGTGGTAACTTATTCCAATTGGAGTGATATCGTTAACAGTTATGATAAACCGTGTGTATTTATTCAGATATATTATAAAGACGGTCTAGACGGAAGTAATATTTTAATATTAAAAGATAATGATGTTAAGATAATCGCAGACCTTATGATGGGTGGAGACGGTTCAAATACCGAAGGGGATCTAACGGAGTTTCATTTAAGCGCTATAAGTGAGGCGATGAATCAAATGATGGGTTCCTCAGCAACATCTGTATCTACAATGTTAAAGAAACCAATTAACATAACACCTCCATCATCTCAAGTAGTAGATTTTAATGAGGGTATAGAGGGTGGAGAAATTGCAGATTTTCTTCAAGAGACATTTGTACAAGTATCGTTTAATATGAGAATAAATAATTTGGTAGATAGTGTACTAATGCAATTGTATCCTTTTGAATTTGCAAGGGAGCTATACAGCGAATTTGCTGGAATAAATCAGAATAAAGAAAATAGTCCGGTAAATAATAAGCCAGTGAATGTACCAGTTAAGAAAGTTAGTGAACCTAACAATAAAATAAACAATGCAGTTAATAATGTAAATAGTGGAGGTATTGTTGATAATTCTCAAGAAATAAAATCAGCTAGACCTTACGAAATGCCACAAATTCAAGATATAAATGTACAAAACGCACAATTTGTGCCTTTTACACCAACAACTATAGAAAAAATGCATCCTGAGAATATAGACTTACTTATGGATGTTTCGTTAGAAGTAGTTGCTGAATTAGGTAGAACAACTAAATCAATTAAAGATATATTAGAATTCGCACCAGGTACTATTATCGAATTAAATAGACTTGTGGGTGACCCTGTAGATGTAGTAGTTAGCGGCAAACTTGTTGCTAAAGGTGAAGTTGTTGTTATAGAAGAAGTTTTTGGAATTAGAATTACTGATATTATTAACAAATAAAACATTTTATTTAATTGTTCTATAAATACAAAACAATGCTAGATGAAGAGATAGGAGATTTTAAAATGGCTAAAAATATTTTAATTTGTGATGATGCTGCTTTTATGAGAATGATGATCAAGGACATTCTGGTTAAAAATGGGTACGTAGTTATTGCGGAAGCAGAAAACGGACTAAAAGCAATAGAAAAATATAATGAAACTAAACCAGATCTTGTAATGCTTGATATAACAATGCCTGAGATGGATGGTATTCAAGCACTTAAGAAGATTCAGGAGATGGATCCGGCTTCTAATATTATTATGTGTTCTGCAATGGGACAACAAGCTATGGTAATTGAAGCAATACAATCGGGCGCTAAAGATTTTATAGTTAAACCATTTCAAGCTGACAGAGTGTTAGAGGCTGTAAGGAAAGTTGTAGGTTAATAATGAATTTTAAGGGAAGAAACATAGTGTTATTTGAAAAGGTTGATTTAATTGATGAGATTCTCAGAAAAGATGAACCTGTCCCTCAAATACCACGTAATTTTTCTACTTTTGACAACTTTATTCAATTAGTTGGATTGATTTTATTATTAGTCTTAATTTTAGTTGCAGCTTATTATGTATCTAAATTTTTTGCAAATATTAAAATCGAACAACTTAAGGATGGTAATATTAGGATAATAGATACTTTTAATTTGGCACCAAATAAAGTATTACAAATTATACAGATAGGTAGCAAATACATATTAATCTCAATTAATAAAGACTCAATTAATTTTATGATGGAATTAGAAGAGGAAGACATTATCATTAAAGAAACTGAAAATAAAAATACGAATTTCAAAGATATTTTTGATAAATTCAAAAAGGCTAAACATGACAAATAAAAATAATATGAAAAGGTTGGTATGCATGACGACATATGATGATATAAAAAGCTTAAGAAAGATTGGGGCGGTCATTGGTGTTTTATTAATTGTGTGTATATTAACCTTTTTTTGTGCCGTTAATGCATCAGCTAATGTTGTGCCACCAAATGATATATCAGGGAACTTAGGTCCTTTAGAGTTTAACATTAGTGCTGGAGAAGAAGGGCAAACATTTTCTTCTACTTTGCAAATATTGTTTTCACTTACAATAATAACTTTAGCACCTTCTATTTTAATAATGGTGACTTCATTTACTAGAATTATTATTGTTTTGCATTTTCTAAGATCAGCGCTAGGAACACAAACTACACCTCCTAACCAAGTATTAATAGGACTGGCTTTATTTTTAACTTTTTTTATTATGTCACCTACTTTTACTCAGATTAATAATGAAGCTATACAGCCGTTTTCTAAAGGTGAAATCAATCAAGAGCAAGCTATAGATATTGGTATAAAGCCTTTAAGAGAATTTATGCTAGGACAAACAAATGTAAGGGACATAAAGTTGTTTTTAAAAATTGCCGAAATTGATCAATTAGATACAGTGGATGAAATACCAATAACGGTTGTTATTCCTTCCTTTATTATAAGTGAACTAAGGAAGGCTTTTATCATAGGATTTTTACTCTATTTACCTTTTATTATAATAGATATGGTTGTCTCGTCTACTTTAATGTCTATGGGTATGATGATGTTACCCCCCACAATGATTGCCATGCCATTTAAAATACTTTTATTTATAATGGCCGATGGATGGAACTTAATTATAGGCGAATTGGTCAAGACTTTTTATTAAAGGATGATAAAATATGAATGAAAATATTATTGTAGATATAGCAAGACAAGCGTTGTATATAGTTTTAAAGATATCAACACCTGTGCTATTAGCTTCTTTAGTAGTAGGGTTAGTGATTAGTATACTGCAGACTATAACCTCGATTCAGGAACAAACCCTCACATTTGTTCCTAAACTAATAGTTGTATTTCTGATGTTAATGTTAATAGGAAGTTGGATGTTATCTATAGTTAGGGACTTCGCAGTAGAATTAATAACAAACTTCCACTACTATGTAAATATATTATGAATTTAAGTGTAAGTAATTTTGAGTTCTTTTTACTGGTGCTTGTGAGGATTTCGGGGTTTATTTATACTGCACCAATTTTTTCGCAAAGAACTATTCCACAAAAAGTTAAAGTGGGTCTATCATTCTTTATTTCTATACTTATTTTTAATACTATAACAATAAATGAGATTGTTTATGGTGGTGTTATTGGATTTGCGATATTGATTCTTCAAGAAGCCTTAGCAGGCGTTATAATGGGATATTCAACTAATTTAGCATATTATATTTTATCTTTTGTAGGTAAAATGATAGATACAGGTATAGGATTTGCAATGGCAAATATCATGGATCCAATTACAAAAACACAAACAACTATTACGGCTAACTTTTACGGATATATTATATTCTTAATGATGTTAATAACAGATTTACATCATTACTTTATTATGGGAATTATAGATAGTTTTCAAATTATACCGATTGGGAAAGTTAATATAAAGCCGGAAGCATACAATCTAGTTCTTGACTTTGTTGTTGATTATTTTATTATAGGATTTAGAATTATAATTCCTATAATTGCTTCAATTTTGATTGTTAACACTATTTTAGCTATTTTAGCAAAGGTAGCGCCGCAAATGAATTTATTTGCCGTAGGTATTCAAATAAAAGTATTAATAGGCTTAATGATTCTAGTATTTATGATTGGCTTTGTTCCTTCAGTTGCTGATTTTATATTTAATGAAATGATTGATATGTTAAAAAACAGTTTAAAGTATCTTGCTTAGTTGCAGAGGTGACAAATTGCTATATTATAATAAAATACAAAAAGGTTTACCGATAGTTGAATATAATCTTCAATACTTTGCAGATAGTCCTGCAGGAGATAAAACAGAGGATGCAACATCTAAAAAACTTTCAGATGCAAGAAAAGAAGGACAGGTAGCAAAAAGCAAAGAATTAAATAATGCTGCAAGCTTGATTATGTTTTTTTTAATATTAAAGTTATTTGTTGGCTTTATGAGTACTGAATTTATAAATGCTTTTCGTTTAGTCTTTTCTAATATAGATAGATTTTCAAAAACAGATATAGGTGAGTTACAATTTAATGATATAATTATCTCGTCTTTATTAAAAGTTTTAATAATTTGTATGCCTATATTTATCATTACTGTAGTTGTAGATGTAGCTGTTAATCTATTTCAAGTAAAATGGAAGATTACTAGTGAAACTATGAAACCGAAACTTAATAAAATCAATCCAATGAGTGGTTTAAAGAGGATATTCTCAACAAGCAAATTGATTGAATTAATATTTTCAATTTTAAAGTTTATTATTATAGTTATTGTTGTAAATAATACAATTAAAAAAGAGTGGTCTACATTAATTATTTTTTATGATATGTCATTAGATCAGGCTGTAATCTTAATGGGAGATTTAATATTAAACTTGGGTATTAAAATAAGTTTAATATTTTTAATAATAGGTGTAGCAGATTTTTTCTATCAAAAATTTAAATTTAAAAAAGATATGATGATGTCAAAACAAGAAGTTAAAGACGAATATAAACAAACTGAGGGTGATCCTCAGACGAAATCTAAAATAAGAGCGAAAATGAGAGAAGTAGCACAAAGAAGAATGATGAGTGCATTACCTCAGGCAGATGTAATTATAACAAACCCAACTCATTTTGCAGTTGCAATTAAATATGATAAAGACCTGGCAGAAGCACCAATATTATTGGCAAAAGGTGCTGACTATTTAGCAGGAAAAATTAAAGAAGTTGCCAAAGAAAACAATATAGAGATTGTTGAAAACAAACCATTAGCAAGAATGTTATATTATAATGTTGAAATTGGTGATGAAGTACCACCTGAATTATATCAATTAACGGCTGAAGTACTTGCTTATGTATATGGTTTAAAAGAGAAATAAGGAGGGGTAATCAATGAAAAGAAATGATATAGCAGTAGGGCTATATTTATTAATTGCAATTATATTTTTGATTATTCCAATGCCATCATTTTTGCTTGATATTTTACTTGCATTAAATATTGCAATTTCGATGACAGTATTATTTAATGCATTGTTTACTACAGAAGTACTTAATATGTCGACATTTCCTACGATACTATTATTTACCACTATATTTAGAGTATCTTTAAATGTATCTAGTACAAAACTTATTCTAACAACAGGTAATCCAGGTAATGTTGTTAGGACATTTGGTGGTTTTGTTGGTGGTGGAAATATAATAATTGGTGTAGTGGTTTTTATAATTTTAATGATAGTACAGTTTATGGTTATAAATAAAGGTTCAGAAAGAGTTTCAGAAGTAACTGCGAGATTCACACTGGACGCAATGCCTGGAAAACAAATGGCGATAGATGCAGATTTGAATACTGGAGCCATAACTGATACAGAAGCAATGATGAGGCGTGAAAAAATTCAAGAAGAGGCTTCGTTTTTCGGTTCTATGGATGGTGCTACTAAATATGTCAAAGGTGATGCGATTGCTGGCTTAATCATAACGATTATTAACATAGTGGGTGGAGTTCTTATGGGTATGACTGCTAAAGGTCTACCTATAATAGAGGCTTTTCAAGAATATACTTTGTTAACTATTGGTGATGGTTTAGTAAGCCAAATTCCTTCTTTGATGATATCTTTATCTACAGGTATATTAGTAACTAAAGTTTCTAAGGAAGCTGATTTTGGTGATTTATTAGTAAAACAATTATTCTCAATACCAAAAGTGCTTTACATGGTTGGTTTTAGTATGATTGTATTAGCATTTACACCACTTAATACTGTATTATTTAGTGTATGTGGTATAATGTTTATAGTTTCTGGAAGACAAATTGCTGCTAGAATAGAAATTGCTTATATAGATGATGAATTATCTGAAGAGGATGCAACAGCTGATGAAATAAGAAAACCGGAGAATGTTACATCCCTATTACAAGTTGATCAGATTGAACTTGAGTTTGGTTATGGTATAATACCATTAGCAGACACAAACCAAGGTGGAGATTTATTAGATAGAGTAGTTTTGGTTAGAAGACAAATAGCATTAGAATTAGGTACAGTAGTTCCTACTATTAGATTAAGAGATAATATACAATTAAATCCTAATCAATATTTAATTAAAATAAAAGGTATACAAATAAGTGAGGGTGAAATATTATTTGATCATTATATGGCTATTAATCCAGGCTATGTAGAGGAAGAGATTACAGGAATCCCTACTTTTGAACCTTCCTTTAATTTACCTGCATTATGGATTACAGAAAATCAAAGAGAACGTGCAGAAGTTCTTGGATATACAGTTGTGGATCCACCTTCGATTATAGCTACTCATTTAACAGAAGTAATTCGTAAACATTTAGATGAATTCTTAACTAGACAGGATGTACAAAATTTAATTGATAATATTCAACCAAACAATCAAGCCTTAGTATCTGAACTAATACCAAAAGCATTATCAATAGGAGAAGTGCAAAAGGTATTGCAAAACCTGCTTAAAGAGGGTATTTCTATTAGAGATTTAGTTTCCATCTTAGAAACATTGGCTGATTATGCGCCAAGTACAAGGGATTCAGATGTATTAACAGAATATGTAAGACAGGGATTAAAAAGAGCAATCTCTGTTAAATATTTTCCTAAAAAACAAATTACTAGTGTGGTAACTCTAGATCCTCAAATTGAACAAAAGATAATGGACTCTGTTCAACATACGGAACAAGGTGCTTATATATCTATGGATCCAGATGTAACTAATAGTCTTATGGAGGCTGTCCAGTTAGAGTTACATAAACTTGAAGAATTGGGTAAGAATCCAATTATAATTACTTCTCCAATAGTTAGAATGTATTTTAAAAAACTAACAGAGGATTATTTTAAAGATTTAATTGTAATATCATACAATGAGATTGAAACTAGTGTAGAATTACAATCAGTAGGGATGGTGACGGTATAATGATTATTAAAAAATTTCAAGCAAATACAGAGGCTGAAGCCATTGAATTAGTAAAAAAGGATCTCGGTAAGAATGCTATAATTATGAATATAAAAACTATATCGCCAAAAGGTTTTTTAAAATTCATTAAAAAACCAAATGTGGAAATTACGGCAGCAATAGATGATAATCAAATATATAAACAAAGACCTATTGCCGTTGATGAAGTGAAATACATAAAAAAAGATGTAGAAGTTGCGGCTATTGAAGAAAAATTAAATAATTTGCAAGTTTTAATAGAAAAACAGGCAAATAACAATCAAATTGAAAAAAATGATACAAATAATAAAGATAATATAAAAGAAGTTAGTAACAGTAAGAATTTTGAATATATTCAATTAGTATATAATCAGCTTATTTCTAACGAGGTTGATCATAAATATGTAAACCAAATACTAGGTGAAATTGAGAGCACTATAAAAGATGAAACACCATTAGATACAATATTAGCAAGTGTATATCAAAAAATAGTTCTTAAACTAGGTAATCCTAAAAAGATTACTCCATTAGAGAAAAAGACAAAGTTTGTATTCTTTATTGGCCCTACAGGAGTTGGTAAAACAACTACACTAGCAAAAATAGCATCACATTTTAGAATCAATAAAAACTTAAAGATAGCCTTTATTAATTTAGACACATATAGAATTGCGGCAACACATCAACTTATGACCTATGCTGAGATATTAGGCATACCAATAAAAGTGATATATTCACCTGATGAAATGGAGCATGCACAAGAAGAATTCAAGGATTTTGACTTAGTTTTTGTAGATACAGCAGGAAGGTCTCATAAAGACTTAGAACAAAGAGATGATTTAATAGAATTCTTAAACACTATAGAGCCTGAATACAGAGATGTATTTCTTGTGCTAAGTATTACAACTAAATACAATGATTTAATACGTATTACCGAGGTATATAGTGATATAACGGAGTATGCAATTATATTTACTAAATCTGATGAAACACTTGGAGTTGGAAACATATTAAATATAAGACTATTAACAAATGCACCTTTATCATATCTTACATTTGGACAGAATGTTCCAGATGATTTCGAGACGATTAATCCTCAAAAAATTGCGAAACAGTTATTAAGGGAGATAGAACATGGATCAAGCACAAGAATTACGTAATCTCGTCAAAAAAAATGAAATTATTAAACCTAGAGCCCGAGTTATAACAGTAACTAGTGGCAAGGGTGGTGTTGGAAAATCTAATATATCACTTAACTTGGCTGTTAACTTTGCAAAAAGAGGTAAAAGAGTCGTGATATTAGATGCTGATTTTGGCTTGGCAAATATTGAAATTATGTTAGGTGTTAGACCACAATATAATTTGGCGGATTTAATGTTTTTAGGAAAAAACATTAGCGATATTTTAATTGATGGACCTTTCAATATAAAGTTTATATCTGGAGGTTCGGGAATACAGGAACTAACAAATCTTACTAAAGAACAAATATATTACTTAATACAGAAATTGAACGAATTAGATAATATGGCTGACATAATAATTATTGATACAGGTGCAGGTATTGCAGATTCAGTAATTGATTTTATCTTAGTAAGTGAAGAGGTATTGTTAATTACTACACCGGAACCGACTTCAATAACTGATTCATATTCTTTACTTAAGACATTGAGCAGAAGAGATAACTTTTCTGTAAACGATACATCCATCAAAGTTATTACTAATAAAGTTAACTCAACAAAAGATGGCTTGGAGTTATTCGGGAAAATATCAACTGTTGCAGAGAAATTTCTAAATATAAATGTAGAATATTTAGGGATAATTCCAGATGACCCTAGTGTTTCTATGTCAGTAATTAAACAAAAGCCTGCATCAGTATTATATCCAAATTCAACATTTTCTAAAGCAATAGAAAGAATAGCCTCTGAATTGTTTGAAGAATCAGTGGAAGTACACAAAAACAAAGGTGTAGCATATTTGTTTGCAAATTTATTAAGAAAGGTTAGGTGATATAGTGGAGGATGTTCTCAAAATAGGTGATAAAATAGATATTAAACTATTAAGATTATTCTCAGAAGGTCAAATCATAAGTCTAAAGAAATCTAACATTATGGATATTGATAAAAATACTTATGTAAGCCAGGTTTTAGACTTTATAAATGAAGATAAAATTAGTATTGCCATGCCTATGGAAGGAAGCAAATTAGTGCCAGTCCAGATAGGTGGAGAATACGAGCTCTATTTTTATTCAAAAAAAGGATTGTTTAAATGTCAAGGCATCGTGGAAGAAAGAAATAAAGAAGACAATATTCTGAAAGCTAACATAAGATTAACAACTCAACTAGAGAAAATTCAAAGAAGAAAATATTATAGATTAGAATATTCATTTAATATTAAATATAGAGAAATCACAGCTAGAGAAAATAATTTACAAAGACTTTTAAATATGGATGAATTGGATGTTTTTAATAGAGCTAAGTGTGAATTGGAAATAAGAGAATATAAAAAGAATTGGAAAGAAGCTATTTTAACTGATTTAAGTGGTGGCGGTGCTAGATTTATTAGTAATGATATATACCCCAAATTTACAAAGGTTAAGATTAAATTAAATCTTGAATGTGAAAAAAGTTGCAGAGTAATGGAAATTGACTCAAAAATTATTTATTCTATTAAGATAGCAGAAAGTATTGGTAAATATGAACAAAGAGTTGAGTTTGTTAATCTCAATGATAAAGAAAGAGAAAATATAATTTCTTTTATTTTTAATAAAGAAAGAGAATTAAGAAAGAATGTTAATTTATAAAAAAATATTGATAAGGATGTGGAGAGATGATTAAAGAAATTCTAATAATTGATGACTCCGCACTCATGAGAAGGGTAATCTCTGATATAATAAATTCAGATAGTAGATTTAATGTAGCAGGCTTTGCAATAGATGGACTTGAAGCGCTCAATCTCCTTATGGACAACCCAGATAAATATGATGCGATTTTACTTGATATTAATATGCCAAAAATGAATGGATTAGAACTACTAGAAAACTTACAAAATAATAATATAAATAACAAAATTATTATTGTAAGTACAGCTGCTGTAGAAGGAGCAAAAGAAACGATTAAGGCTTTAGAGTTAGGGGCATTTGATTTTGTTAAAAAGCCTGAAAGTTTTATTGATGTTAGAAGTGATTATTTTAAAAACCAGGTAATAAAAGCTTTAATTATTGCTACAGATATGAATATGGATGATGAATATGATTATGGGACAATAGATATTAATCAACCTGAAGAAGAAACAAGAATTAAACCTGAGCTTAAGGATATAGTTAAGCCTAAAACAATAGAAACAAACCAGCCTGTGGAAAAAGATAATTTTACTAAATCTACATACAAAAAAGTAGCGAAAAGCCATAAAAATAAATTAATAGCAATTGCTTGTTCAACAGGTGGTCCCAAAGCATTGCATTCAATTGTACCCAAAATACCCAAGGATATAGATGCGAGTGTTTTAATAGTTCAACATATGCCGGAGGGTTTTACAAAATCATTATCTGAAAGGTTAAATGATTTAAGTGGCGCTGATGTTAAAGAAGCATCACATGGTGATGTGTTAAAAAAAGGAGTAGTTTATATTGCTAAAGGTGGTACCCATCTTACAGTAAATAAAAAAGGACCAAATCATAGGTTGTATGTAAAAGCCGGAACTCCTGTTAGAGGATTAATGCCATGTGCAGACCTAATGTACGAATCACTTAAAGACTGTGATTATGACGAAATAATATGTGTGGTTTTAACTGGCATGGGAAGTGACGGAACGGAAGGAATTAAAGAATTAAATAAAAGTAAAGATATATATGTAATAGCACAAGACGAAGAAACAAGTGTAGTATATGGTATGCCACGATCTATATATAAAGCAGGTATAGTAGATGAAAAGCTACCTCTAGACAAAATAGTTGAATCAATAATAAATAAAATGGGGGTCAATTAATTATGGACGTACAACAATATTTAACGATATTCATAGATGAAACAAGTGAGCATTTACAGGCCTTAAACACTCATTTGTTAATTCTTGAGAAGGAACCAGATAATGAAGAAACTATAAATGAAATATTTAGGGCTGCCCACTCCATAAAAGGTATGTCTGCGACTATGGGTTATAATAAAATGCAAGAACTTACCCATGATATGGAGAATATATTTTCGGAAATTAGAAATGGAAAAATGAAAGCAACATCAGAGCTAGTAGATGTTTTGTTTAAAGGGTTAGACTGCCTTGAAGCATATTTAGCAAGTATCCAACAGGACAATACAGAAGGTGACCAGGACAATCAAGCTGTCATTGATGAAATGGCGAAGATATATGATGCTGCAATGGGTAAAACAAGTTCTCCACAAAAAAAGAAACCTTCAAAATCAGTGGAAAAATCAGATGAAGATGATAAAATGATATTTAAATCTATTTCCCTTGAAGAGCATGAAAATGTTGCAGCTGTAAAAGGTATATCCATGGGCCTTAATGTAATAGGATTGACTGTTTATCTGCAAGAAACATGTATGTTAAAGGCCGCTAGAGCTTTTATGATTAATAGAGCTATAGAAAGTGTGTCAGACTTAATAAAACTATATCCTTCAGCACAGGACTTAGAAGATGAAAGATATGATTTTCAATATTCGGCATATGTAATAACTAAGAAAACCCCACAAGAGATGGTCGATTTAATTATGAATGTATCGGAAGTAAAAGAAGTTGTTGCTGATTTTATAGAAGTTAGTGAAGAAAGCGAAACTATTGATACTGCTGATAACAATGATAAATCATTATTAGGGAAATCAACTTCTACTGAAAAAAATGCACAGGTTCCTAGGGCTGCTAAACAAGTTTCTTCAAGATCAGTTAGAGTAGATATAGATAAATTAGATGTATTAATGAATTATGTAAGTGAATTGATTATTGCTAAGAACAGTCTTAAATCAATGAGTGAATCTATAGCAGCCATAAGTACAGTTCATAACTATATGGAACAAATCGAATATCTTGAGAGATTAACATCAAATATTCACGAATCAGTAACCCAAGTTAGAATGGTTCCTATTGAAACCGTTGTAAATAGATTCCCAAGAATGATAAGAGATTTAGCTAAAAAATTAGATAAAAACATAGAGTTATATATGACGGGTGAAGAAACGGAACTTGATAGGACTGTTATTGATGAGATCGGTGATCCATTAATGCACTTGTTAAGGAATTCTGCAGATCATGGACTAGAGAATAAGAGTAAAAGAAAGAAAACAAACAAACCAGAAACAGGTTCTATACTTTTAAATGCATATCAAGAAGGTAATAATGTTATTATTGAAGTAAAAGATGATGGTGCTGGTATTGATTTAGAAAAGATAAAAAATAAAGCTGTTGAAAAAGGAACAATAACTGCAGAACAAGCTGCTGCGATGTCAGAAGAGGAAGCAATGGGCATATTGTTCAAACCAAGCTTCTCTATGGCAGACAAGGTAACAGATGTATCGGGTCGTGGTGTAGGTTTAGATGTGGTTAGGACTAAGATTGAATCTTTAGGCGGTGCTCTTGAAGCAACTACAGTACTTGGTGAAGGGTCTAAATTTGTAATACGACTACCTTTAACATTAGCAATTGTTCAAAGCCTAATGATAAGGATAAATGAAGAAAAATATGCTATTCCACTAGGTAGCATTCAAACTGTAGAGGATATTCCATTTGAAGATATTAAAATAATTGAAGGTCGAAGTATAATTGATCTTAGAGGGAAAGTTATTCCTATTATGTATCTAAATAAAATTCTTGACATTCCTCCAAGAGAAGAAAAACCAGAAACTGCATTAGTAGTTATTATTAAAAAAGGTGATAAACAGGCAGGATTGGTTATTGATGATTTGATAGGGCAAGAAGAAATTGTTATCAAGCCTATAGGAAAACATATTAAATCACATAAGATAATAAGTGGGGCTACAATATTAGGTAATGGCGATATAGCATTGATTCTTGATGTTAATTCGCTAGTATAGGAGGACGGGTATGGAAAATAATTTACTTTTAGATATTGCAATACAATATATTATTGTTAGAATAAATGACGAACTTTTAGCTGTAGAAATTAAAGATATTGAAAGCATTGTAGTTAGACAAAAAATTACTAGAATTCCGGATTCGCAATCCTATTTTAAAGGTGTTATTAACCTAAGAGGTGAGATAATACCAATGATAAGCTTACGTGAAAGAATTAATTCTAAGGAAGATGAATATACAAACAAGAGCAGATTTATTGTTTTAAAAACATCTGAACATTCAAAGATTGGATTTATTGTTGATGAGGTAAGGGAAGTTATCGAATTAAAAGAAGAAGATATTGACAAAGTTAATACAAGTAATGAAACTTCACAATCTTTTGGTGTAGGAATTGCTAAATATAAAAAAGAATTGATTACTGTGTTGAATATAGCTAAGGTTATTGAAGACTGATAAAATAAGATATGGGGTGCTTAAATGGATTTAAAAGATTTAAACTCAATGCAATTCGATGTTTTTAGGGAATTGGGGAATATTGGAGCTGGTAATGCAGTGACAGCTTTATCAAAATTGACTAATCTTAGGATAGATATGGCTGTACCAACAGTTTCTTTCTTGGAATTTAATGAAATCGCCGAGAAGGTTGGCGGAGCAGACAAAGACATTGCGGGAATATTAATTAATTTAAGTGGTGATATAGAAGGAATGATGATGTATATTCTTAGCACAAAAGCCACTAGAAGCTTAGTGAATTTAATGATGGGGAGCTTTACTACAACAGCTTTAAATGAAGATATAGAAAATTATTCAGATATTGAATTATCGGCCTTAAAAGAAGTTGGTAATATAATATCAGGAGCGTATCTATCTTCTTTATCTGCTTTGACTAATCTAACGATTATTACTAGTGTACCTTATTTATCGATAGATATGGCAGGAGCAGTGTTAAGTGTGCCAGCAATAGAGTTTGGTAAAATTAGTGATAAAGCACTATTGATAGATACAGAGTTTGGCACTTCTGATAATTCAGTTAATGGATACTTTGTTTTAATACCTTCTCTAGATTCTTATGGAGTAATATTAAAATCCCTAGGATTATAGGTGTATAAATGGAAAAAATAATAAAAGTAGGTATGGCGGATCTTAATGTATGTATAGCCCCTGATGCTATAACTACATTAGGCTTAGGTTCATGTGTAGGAATTGTATTATATGATAAAATCAAAAAAATAGGGGGATTAGCACATATAATGCTACCTGATAGCAGTAAAATTATGAATAATTCGAATAAAGCTAAATTTGCGGATACCGGTATTGATACATTAATTAATGATATGAAAAAAATTGGTGCAAAAGAAGATAATTTAATTGCTAAAATTGCAGGTGGAGCACAAATGTTTGAATTTAGTAGTAATAGCGATATGTTAAGGATAGGAATACGTAATGTTGAAGCTACAAAATTTAAATTAAAAGAGCTTGGAATAAGAATTGTAGCAGAAGATACTGGTAAGAATTATGGGAGAACTATAACATTTTATCCTAAGACAGGAGAGCTTCATATTAAATCAATGGGAAAAGACATTATAATAGTGTAAATTTCCTACACCAGGAAAGGCATGTGATACTTTGGAGAAAATTAATATACCTGCCATCGTTATGCTTATGGCTGGTTTTATAACATGTATATTCAATATTATAAATAAAGTTGAATTAATGCATGCATTTACAAGATTAATAATTGTTTTGGTAATCTTTTATATAATCGGTTTGATTGCAAATTCTATTATTAGGAGACAAAATGAGCAAAGATAAAAAACAAAAACTTTGGGAAGAATACTCAAAAAAAAGAACACTCGAATTACAAGAAAAAATAATTCTTGAATATTCGGGTTTAGTTAAAATTGTAGCAGGTAGACTTAGCATATACCTAGGAAAGAATGTTGAATATGACGATTTGGTAGGATACGGCATCTTTGGATTAATAGACGCTATAGATAAATTTGATTATAAAAAAGGAATAAAATTTGAGACATATGCGTCATTAAGAATTCGTGGCTCAATACTTGATCATATTAGAAAAATGGATTGGATACCAAGGTCTGTAAGACAAAAACAAAAAAAGATTGATAGTGCTATGAAAAAATTTGAAGCTGAGTTTGGAAAACAGGCTACAGATGAAGAATTAGCAGATGAACTTGAGCTTACTATGGAAGAATTAGCAAACTGGCAAACGCAAACTAATTTAACAAATATTTCATCACTAGATGATTATATGGATAAAGGTTTAGAAAGTAAAATAGAATATAAAAGTGATAAATACATTAATCCTGAAAAGATTATAGATAGAAATGAAACAAAAAAGATTTTATTAGAAACCCTGGAATATTTAACCAAGAATGAAAAAACTGTTATTATTCTATACTATTATGAAGAGCTTACATTGAAAGAAATTAGTAAAGTTTTAGAAGTTTCAGAGTCACGTATTTCACAATTACACTCTAAAGCTTTGAGTAAAATGAAAGAAAAACTAGGTAATAACTTTGACATATTGACTTCTTATTAAAAATGAAAAGAGGGATAAAAATATGGTTGACAAAAATGCATACTTACAAGTAAAAATTAAACATGATGGAACCTATCTAAAATTATTTGCCCCAACTGGAAATGGCAAAACAATAGCTTATAATGAAATAAACAATTACCTTTCTAAAAACAAGATTCATAATTATGATTTTGTTGAGTTAGGTAAGGCATTAAGAGATTTTCACAAGGATGTTGAATTTAAAATATTAAATGATGTAATTAATGAAATAGATGAAGATTTGCTTATTAAAGTTTCAGATGATGGAATGAGAGCAATAGGAAAATTCTATCCACCATCTGATAAAGGGAATATACTTACAAAAGATAATATTATTACAGTACTTAATCAAGAAAAAATAAAACATGGTATTAATGAAGAAAATATTGATTCATTTATTGCAAAAAGAGAATATGGCAAAGAATACTCTTTAGCAGTAGGTACAGCGATGAAGCAAGGCAAAAATGCTAGGATTATCTATCATTTTAGTACTGATTTAACCCAAAAACCAAAGACTAAAGAAGATGGTAGCGTTGACTTCCATCAGCTTAATATTATAAGTCACTGTAAAGAAGGCGATTTATTAGCTAGTTTAATTCCCGAAATTCCTGGAACACCAGGATGTGATGTATATGGTAATAATAGATTACCAGCTAATGTAATTAAGAAAAAACTTAAAAAGGGAAAAAATATAATTATATCAGAAGATGGTTTGAAAATGATTGCAGAAACAAGTGGTCATGTAGCATTGGAACATAACGAAGTTAAAGTCTATAATGTATATGAAATAAAAGCAAATGTAGATAATTCTACTGGTGATATAGAGTATAATGGTAATATATCAATTAAAGGAAATGTTTTAACAGGGTTTTCCGTTATTGCAACAGGAAATATTGATATAGATGGTGTAGTAGAAGGAGCATATATTGAAGCGGGAGGTCATGTTATATTAAAACGTGGCATACAAGGTATGAATAGAGGAATTATAAATGCACAAGGCAATATTGTAGCAAAATTTATTGAAAACTCTAAAGTAAAATGTGGTGGTTTTATATCTACTGAATCTATTATGCATAGTGATGTATCAGCAGCAGGTGAGATTAATGTTTCTGGTAGAAGAGGATTTGTTAGTGGTGGTAAGATACGTTCGGGAACATCAGTTACTGTTAAGACAGTAGGATCATCTATGGGAACATCTACAATTATTGAAGTTGGAATTGACCCTAATATTTTAGACGAACATATAAAGCTAGAGAATGAACTAAAAGTATTATATGAAAACAAAGAAAAAATATTACAAGGACTTAACCAAATAAAAAAGAGAATTTTGGATAGTGGTAAAGCCACAAAAGATATGCAGGATTATATTCAAAAGCTAGTTGTAAATAATACAAATATAGAAAAACAAATTAAAGAGTTGACAGATAAGAGCAATGGCTTAAGAGCAATTATGGAAGAATCAATAGGTGTAATTAATATATCAGGTGTTGCTTATCCAGGCGCTACCATGATAATATCTAATGCAATATATTTAGTTAAAGATCCGATACAATATTGTAAATTGATACGTGATGGTGCAGAAATTAAAATGTTACCACTGTAAACAATATCAACATTATTGGGAGTGATTATAATGTCAATAAGAGCAGTAGATCTTATGAGAACACAAGAAACATCTCAAATTAAACAAGTTGAATATAATAGAAGCCAAAGTGAACAAGCTCAGATTAATAGTCAATTTCAGCAAATGGTTGAAAAAAAAGGTCAACAAACTACTGATGTTGCTGAAAGTGAAACCCCTGAGTTTCGTTATGATGCAAAAGAACAAGGTAATAATTCATATTCTAATAATAAAGAAAATAAAAAGAAAAAGAAAAAAGGAAAAGAAAAATCTAAAGAACCTATAAAACCTGGTAACTTTGATGTTTCAATATAGCATTTGGAGGAAATTTGTTCTATGACACCATTAGATATAAGTTTAATAATTATAGGAATCATAATTATATATATGAGTTATAAATTTTTTGATAAGACTCCAAACCTAAATCAAAACATTGACCATTCCTTATCTAAATCAGATTTAGAAAATAAAATTAAAAACATTATAACAGAAGAAATTGAGGATGCTGAAAATAAATTAAAAAACATATCAAATGAAAAGATTATATCTGTTAATGATTTCTCCGAACAAATCTTAGAGAAAATTAAATATAACCATGATGAAGTTGTTTTTTTGTATAATATGCTTATTGAAAAAGAAGAAAATATTAAAAAAGTATTAACACAAACTAAGATCCAAAAAAATGATGATAATCAAGAACCTGTAGTGGAAGAAATAAATATA
>DUQJ01000185.1 GCA_012837865.1 Clostridiales bacterium
ATAGTAATCAACTTACAGAAATCATATTTAGAAGCAGGTGCAGATATTATATATGCACCTACATTTGGAGCAAATGGAATTAAATTAAAAGAATATGGTCTTGATAATAAAGTTGATTTTATAAATAAAGAAATTATTAAAATAACAAAAAAAGCTGTAGAACTTTATAAGACTACTAATAACAAAAAAGTATTTATTGCAGGAAATCTTACAATGACTGGTGAGCAATTGTACCCAGTAGGAAAATTAAAATTTGAAGATTTAGTTGAAATATATAAAGAACAAGTCAATGCTATAATTAAAGAAGGCGTTGACTTGTTTGTGATTGAAACAATGATGAGTTTGCAAGAATCAAGAGCAGCTGTTTTAGCCATTAAAGAAAGTTGTAATTTGCCAATAATGGTTACTCTTACATATGAAGCTAATGGTAGAACTTTATATGGTACAGATCCAGTAACCGCATTGCTTGTATTGCAAAGTATGGGAGTTGATGCAGTAGGCTTAAATTGTTCAACAGGACCTGATAAAATGATTGTAATGGTGAAATCATTAAAAGAGTATGCAAATGTTCCGCTTATTGTTAAACCGAATGCAGGTATGCCAGCATTAATAAATGATAAAACAGTTTTTCCTATGGCGCCTAAAGAATTTGCGGAGCAGGTAAAAATATTGATAGAAAATGGTGTGTCTATAGTAGGTGGCTGTTGTGGAACTACAGCTGAACATATTAAAGCTTTATCCGATTTAAATAATAACATGGCAAAACCAAATTTATTGTCTAATAAGACTAGAATATTAACGACTGAAAGAAATTATATAGAAATAAATTTAGATGGTAAGTTTATTATAATAGGAGAAAGAATAAATCCAACGGGAAAAAAGAATTTACAAGAAGAATTAAGAAATGATAGTTTTAATATTGTTGGAAATATGGCTATAGAGCAAGAAGAGATGGGAGCCAATATATTAGATATAAATGTTGGTATGAACGGTATTGATGAAAAACAAACAATGATAAATGCTATGGAAATGGCTTTAAGCAAATCAAATTTACCACTAGCAATAGATTCGAGTCATATTGAGGTAATTGAAGTAGCGCTTAGATTATACCCAGGAAGGGCTTTAATTAATTCCATTTCTTTAGAGAAGGATAGGGCGGATATATTATTACCCATGGCAAAAAAATATGGTGCCATGTTTATACTATTACCACTGACCCATAAAGGATTACCAAAAGACTTTGATGAAAAGAAAAGTATCATCAAAACATTAGTAAATAAAGCTTTTGAATATGGTTTATCTAAAGAAGATATAATAGTAGACGGACTTGTAAATACTGTAGCTGCAAATAAGAATGCTGCAGCTGATACAATAGAAACAATTAGATACTGTAAAGACGAATTAGGAATAGCTACAGTTGTAGGATTATCTAATATCTCATTCGGGCTTCCTAATAGAGAATTTATTAATAGCACATTTCTATCTATGGCAATTAGTGCAGGCTTAACAATGGCAATTGCAAATCCAGCCCAAGCCTTATTAACTAATACGATTTTAGCTGCGGATGTATTAATGAATAGAGAAGATGCAGATATAAGATATATAGAAAATGTGGTTTCTGTTAATACAAGTACAGATAATAACAAAACTAAAGATAATGTTAATGATAAGAGAAGGGGAAGGGATATTAATCCAATTTTCACAGCTGTTTTAAAAGCAGATAATAAAAACATTATTGATTTAGTAAATGCTGAATTAAAAAGTAATAATAGTGCTTCTAATATAATAGATAATATATTAATTCCTGCAATTAATGAGGTAGGAGATTTATTTGATAAACAAAAATATTTTCTCCCACAATTAATTGGCAGTGCAGAAACAATGAAAAAGGCAATTGATTATTTAGAACCCATGCTTGAAATTAAAAAATCTGATGAGAAAACGGCTACTATTGTTATCGCAACAGTAGCAGGTGATATTCATGATATTGGGAAGAACCTAGTAGTTTTAATGTTGAAGAACTATGGATATAATGTAATCGATTTAGGGAAAGATGTTTCATCAGAAAAAATCATTAAAGTAGCGCAAAAAGTAGATGCGGATATTATAGCCTTGTCTGCTCTTATGACAACTACGATGATAGAGATGAAGAATGTTGTAAAACTAGCTAAAGAATATAAATTAAAAGCAATGATTATTATAGGTGGCGCTGTTATAACTAAAGGATACGCAAAAGAAATAGGCGCTGATGGTTATTCGGCAGATGCTCAGTCTGCAGTAAAACTGGTGCAAAGGATTTATAAACCAGAAAGGACAAAGCTATGATTATAGATATATTTATTCCAACTTATAAATCAGATGATAAATTGAATAAACTTTTAAAGCAATTATATAAGCAAAGCATTTTGCCGAGAAAGATATATATTCTTCATACTCAGGAATACGAAGGCCAAATTCAAAAATTACCAGAAATCCATGAATCAAATATAGAAGTACTTCCTATAAAAAAAGAAAACTTTGATCATGGTGGCACAAGAGGATATGGTGCTAGCTTATCTGATGCAGATATTTATATGTTTATGACTCAAGATGCTATACCGGCTGATGAAATGTTAATAGAGAATTTAATCAAGCCTTTTTCAGAAGATGTAGAAGGTATAATTGCGGCAACATTTGCTAGACAATTATCTAATAAAAATGATAAAATAATAGAAAAATATACAAGGACATTTAATTATCCGAATAAATCAAGAATAAAATCACATAATGATCTTGAAGAGTTAGGAATTAAAACATATTTTTGCTCTAATGTATGTTCAGCATATAAAAGGGAAGTTTATAATGAAATGGGCGGGTTTGTAACAAGAACAATATTCAATGAGGATATGATAATGGCCTTCGATATTATAAACAATGGATATAGCATAGCTTATGTTAGTGATGCTAAGGTAATTCATTCTCATAAATACAGCTATATTCAACAGTTTACAAGAAATTTTGATTTAGGAGTATCTCACAATGAATATTCACACTTGTTTAACAATGTTAAATCTGAATCGGAAGGAATTAAACTTGTAAAGAATTCTTTAAAATTTTTGATTGCCAAGAAAAAGTATTATTTGATCCCGGATTTAATAATAAATAGTGCCTTCAAATTATTAGGATATAAACTAGGTAGAAAATATGATAAGCTACCTAAAAAACTTGTTTTAAAATTTAGTATGAATAAAAACTATTGGATATAAATTAGGGGTGATTCGATGAACAAAGTAGATATTGTAATGACTAGCTACAACGGAGAAAAATATATATCAGAACAAATTGATTCGATTCTTAACTCTAGTTATCAAAATTTCCACATTTCAATTTATGATGATGGATCGACAGATTCAACCCTAGAAATAATAACTAAATATCATTTAGATAACATTGATAAAATAACAATATATAAAAACAAAAAAAATAAGGGTGTAACTAGAAATTTTTTAGAAGGCTTATCTAATACTGATAGTGATTATATTATGTTTTGTGATCAAGATGATTACTGGAAAGAAGATAAAATATTAATTACTCTGAATGAAATGATAAAATCAGAACAAAGAAATCCCAATCTACCAATTGCTGTATTTACAGATGTAATAGTTGCTAATAAGGATTTAAAAGAAATACATCCTTCTTTTTTTAAATTAAGTTATTTAAATCCTTACAAAATAGATTTACCACGTTTACTTATGGAGAATAAGCTAATTGGTTGTTCGGTTATGGTTAATAAAAGGGTTAGAGATGTCATAAAGTCTAATAGTATTCCTAGATATGCTAAATTCCATGATGGATGGGTAGGGCTAATTGCCGCATCAATGGGTGAAATAATTTTTTTAAACAAGGGAACATTGTTATATAGACAGCATGGTGGAAATCTTGTAGGAAATATAAAATTTAAAGATTATTTTGTGAATAGAATTAAAGACTTAAAAGCACAAAAAGAATCTTTAATAATACTTCAAAGACAAGCAGAAGAGTTCTGTGTTCTATATAAAGAAAAACTAACAAAAGAAAATTACAATATTATTTTAATATTTCCAAAACTTAATAAATATA
>DUQJ01000186.1 GCA_012837865.1 Clostridiales bacterium
GATGATAAATTAAGGAATATTTATTTAGATGATGAAGATGATGAATAAACACTATGATGGGAGGAAGGACAATGGATTCAATTAAAAATTTTCTTAGAAATATATTGACATGGCTATCCCTTCCAAGTGTAAAAGTCACTGATATTATAGATATTATAATATTGGCTTTATTGATATATAATATAATTAAATGGATAAAGAATACTAGGGCGTGGGCCTTATTGAAGGGATTAGGCGTTGTTATTGGTATATGGGTAATTGCCATTGTTTTTGAACTTAATGCTGTTCAGTGGATTATAACTAATACTTTAAGCGTTGGTATTATTGCAGGTATTATTATTTTCCAACCAGAGTTTAGAAGGGCTTTAGAGCAACTAGGTCAAAAGAACATTATGAAATCATTTATTTCTTTTGACGAATCAAAAGATAGAGGCGAAAAGTTTTCAGATCATACTATGGAAGAATTAATACGGGCTATATTTGATTTGTCTAGAAGCAATATAGGTGCTTTAGTTGTCATTGAATGTGAAACGATGTTAAATGACTTTGCAGACACTGGGATATATATGGATAGTCTACTTAGCAGTCAATTAATAATCAACATATTTGAGCCAAATACACCACTACATGATGGTGCAGTAATAGTAAGGGGCAACAGAATAATAGCGGCTACTTGTTATTTACCTCTATCCGATAATATGTATTTAAGCAAAGAATTAGGAACAAGACATAGAGCAGCAATTGGCATTAGTGAAATTACTGATAGTTTAACAATTATTGTATCAGAAGAGACAGGTAGAGTTTCTGTTGCTAGCGATGGTAAAATTGTTCGCAATATAGATAGTGATTTCTTAAGAACAAAACTTGAAGAAGTACAAAAGAAGAAAACTATTGAAATTAACAAAATTAAATTCTGGAAAGGACGAATCTGGGGTGAAAGAAAAAATAACTAGAAACATAGGCCTTAAAAGTTTATCAGTTATTATAGCAGCTATAGTATGGCTACTTATAGTAAATATTGACGACCCTATTACTACGGAAAAATTTCGTGATATTCCAGTTACAATTATAAACGATGAAGTCGTGCTAGATTTAGAGCAGGTATATGATGTTATCCAAGGTGAAACAATAAATTTTACTGTAGAAGGCAGAAAATCAATAATTGATAAAGTTAGGGCAAGAGATTTCAAGGTTGTTGCTGATTTTAATTTGATATCTTCATATGATACTATCCAGATTGACATATCAGTACCTGATTATGGTGAACAGGTACGTGTAGTAGAAGGAAAATATCCAATGATGAAGATAAGCCGAGAAGAATCAATGGAGAAAAACTTTAAAGTAGATATAATTGATAAAGGTAGCGTTGCTAATGGATATTATATTGGTGAGAAAACAGCAAGCCCTAATATGTTATCAGTATCAGGTCCAAAAGCTAGAGTTGAAACTGTTGCAAGTATTGTTGTAGAAGTGGAAGTTGCAGGAGCAACGGAATCTTTTTCAGTTAAATCAATTCCAAAAGCACTTGATGCAAATGGTTATTATATAGATGATCTAAAACTTGTACTTAGTGAAAAAGAGGTAGATACCAAGATAAAATTAGTTCAAACAAAACAAGTTAATTTAGTTGTAAATCCAAAAGGTGAACTGCCTGAAGGTTATGTAGTTACTAGTATTGAGTATGAACCTAAGACAGTTGTGATAGCTGGTGATAGCGAAGAATACAAAGATTTTAGATATATAGCTATTAATGAGAGCATAGTGGGAGCAACAACAACTATAGAGAAAGAAATAGATTTGCAAGAGCAATTACCTGAAAATGTTTATCTTGTTGGAGAATCAACAGCGGTAATTAAAATTAAAATAGAGAGAGTTAAGACGAAAACAATAACGATCTTACCAAAAGACTTAAGAATAAAAAACAAGGAACCAGCATCTATGGTTAGGCATGTTGATGGCCTACCGATTAATATAATTGTTTCTGGGGTTGAGAGTGAAATTAAGGATTTAACTGTAGCGGATATTAAACCATATATAGATTTACAGGGCTTAAAGGTCAATTCAAACTCTCAAACTGAACATATTCTACCAATTAATATAAATCCAAACTTTGAGATTACATTAGTAAACAAACCAGTGACGATTATAACGATTACAGAATAAGACTTGAAAATAAAAAAAATAAATGTTATAATCAGTAAAACAATTACCGCTTTTTCATATTAAAGTGACGAAGTGAAAGAAAGGGACTGATGAGGTTGGGACTAGAATAGATTATTCAAACCTGTTTATAATTAAAAAATACAGTGTGATTTATCGACTCTGAAACAGCTGTTAATTAAAAACAAACAAAATTCAGAGACGAAAGGAAAAACATTATGTTAAATTATAAAAGATATATTAAAAATCCAATTATTAAATTAGAGAATAGGCAATGGCCTAGTAAAGAAATTATAAAAGCACCACAATGGTGTAGTGTAGACTTAAGAGATGGCAATCAGGCATTGATTGAGCCTATGGTAGTTGAAGAGAAGATAGAGTTTTTCAACTTGCTAATTAAGCTAGGGTTCAAAGAAATTGAAGTTGGTTTTCCATCAGCTTCACAGATAGAGTTTGAATTTATAAGACAATTAGTAGAACGAAGTTTAATACCAGAGGACGTAACAATACAAGTTCTTACACAATGTAGATCACATTTAATAGAGAGAACCTTTGAGGCCTTAGAAGGTGTTAAAAAAGCCATAGTACATATATATAACTCGACATCTACTTTACAAAGAGAAGTTGTATTTGCAATGTCAAAAGAAGAAATTAAGCAAATTGCTATAAATTCAACTAAACATGTAAAAGAATTAGCAAAAGAGTTTGAAGGTGAGATTACACTTGAATATTCACCAGAGAGTTTTACAGGGACAGAGTTAGACTATGCTTTAGAAGTATGCACGGCTGTTCAAGATGTTTGGTGCCCAACAGTTGATAATAAGATTATATTTAATTTACCAGCTACAGTGGAAATGAACACACCAAATGTATATGCAGATCAAATAGAGTGGATGGATCGTAATTTTAAAGATAGAGATAAAATTATATTAAGTATACACCCACATAATGATAGAGGAACTGGAGTTGCAATAGCTGAGCTTGCTTTACTTGCAGGGGCGGATAGAGTAGAAGGAACTCTATTTGGAAATGGTGAAAGAACAGGTAATGTAGACATATTAACTATGGCATACAATATGTTCTCCCAGGGTATAAACCCAGAACTTAATGTAGACGATATTAATGAAATAATTGAAGTATATGAAAGAGTATGTAAATTGCCAGTACATGAGCGTCATCCTTATGCTGGGAAGCTTGTATTTACTGCATTCTCTGGTTCACATCAAGATGCAATTAATAAAGGCGTAAAAGCTATGAATGATAGAAAATCAAAGTATTGGAGTGTTCCTTACCTTCCAATTGATCCTTCCGACATTGGACGAAAATATGAACCAATAGTTAGAATCAATAGCCAATCAGGAAAAGGTGGAGTAGCATTTATAATGGAAAACTACTATGGGTATAAACTTCCAAAAGGAATGCACAAAGAATTTGCAAAGATTATACAATTACTTTCAGAAAAGCAAGGTGAAGTATCACCGGAACAAATAATGAATGAATTTAAAACACATTATTTAGAAAAAAAAGAACCTCTACATTTTAGAAAAGCAAAAATAGAAGACTTGACAGAATGTGAAGATATTAATAATACTCATATTATGGTTATGTATACAGACCACGGAGTTGAGAAATCTTTCGAAGCAATTGGAAATGGTCCGCTAGATGCAGTGCAGAAAGGCCTAGAAGAAGAACTTGGAGTTGAGATAAAAATATTAGACTTTACAGAACATGCATTAAGCACAGGTTCAGGAGCACAGGCAGCAGCCTATATTCACATGCTAGACGTTGAAACAGGAAGAGTAACCTATGGTGTTGGCCTTAGTTCTAACATAACAAGAGCATCAATAAGAGCGATTTTTAGCTCTATAAACAGACTAGGTATAGAAAAGAAATAAAATTATGCAAGGCACTCATGAAAGTGGGTGTCTTGACTTGTTTTTATGATAATGCTATAATTCTATATTGTTATAACATAGTTTTCTACTTTGAATTGGAGGAAAAGATTTGAAGGTAAGTGTAATAATTCCTTATCATATGGATGAGGCTAATTTAACGGATTGTTTAGATAGTTTAATAGAAGAAGAACATGAAAATAAAGAGATAATTATAGTATGTGATTCTGTAGAAAATAGTGAATTAGAATTTGTAGATAAATATAAACAAAAACTAGATATAAGAGTTCACAAGTTAGAAAACAAAACAGGGGTAGCCGCAGCTAGAAATCTTGGAATAGATAAAGCTACAGGAGATTATATCTACTTTTTAGATAGTGATGATTATTTATATAATAATACAATTCAAACCTTAGTAGAGGGAAATATAGAAGAATCAGATATCATATATGGCAAAAAGAAATGGACTTGGTTTCAGAGAAGCGTTTATATTGCAATGAAACAAGAAGAAGATAATGAAGATGATGAAGACGAGGATATAAATATAGATTCAGCACAATTACAGGCTGAAGGTGGCGCTTATGAGAAAAAAGAATCAGATAATGATGAAGAAGAAGAGCCGGAGGATTCAGAAGAATTACTTAAACAAGAGACGATAAATAGAGCTTATAGATTATTAATTACCAAAAGAAAAGGAATTAAGAATATATCAGTTTTAAATATTTTGTTTAAGAGAAGTTTTATCGAAAATAATAAATTGAGATTTAAAGAAGATTTTAAATACTTCTCAGACTTACCTTTTTTAGTGGAGGCATTATCAAAAACAGAGGAAATAACTAAATGTTATGGGGGCGTTTATATTAAAAGACGTCATAATGACCCTATTAACTTCCCCTCTTTATCACAGATAAAAGACCCTTTAAGATTTGATGAGCAAATCGAAGCATATCTTTATACTATCAATAAAGTTCCGGCAGATTCTGAAATAAGAGATAGACTTGATCGTAAACTGATTGCATACTATACGAAAACGTATGCACCTAGACTAAGGAGAAGTGAGCAAGATAAGTGGAGAAATGAAAACTTTATAGCAATTAGTCGGGCTGCAAATGAAATAAGTCCTAAGCTTATTAAGACTTTAAAAGGATATAGAAAAAAAGCAATGAAAGCATTAAGAAAAGCAGACCTAGAGAAATCGATTAAGATTGTAAATAGAAATTTGGCATGGAAGAAATTCAAAAGATTATTGAAAAGTAAGCCACAGCGCAGAAAACATTTATATATACATTCATTTCTAAAGAAACCTGTTAAGGAAAATTATATATTATTTGAAAGTTTTTTTGGAAAATCATATTCAGATAGCCCAAAATATATATACGAATATTTATCGAAAAATTATCCTGGCAAGTACAAATGTATATGGGTAATTAATAAAAGAAATCAAAAGATACCTTATAAACACACTAAAATCAAACGATTTAGTTATAAATACTACTATTATTTAGCAAGAAGCAAATACTTTGTATTTAATGGTAGACAACCAGAATGGGTACAAAAAAGGGAAGGTAATGTATTCCTGCAAACATGGCATGGTACACCTTTGAAGAAACTAGTATTTGATCAGGATGATGTTAAATCAGCAACACCAAGATATAAAATGCAAGTATATAAACAATCAAGATTATGGGATTATTTAATAGCACCAAATCAATTTAGCCATGAAGTATTTAGAAGGTGTTTTATGTATGATGAAAAGATGCTTGATACAGGTTATCCTAGAAATGACATACTACATGCTGAAAATAAAGATGAAATTGCAAAGGAAATTCGTAAGAAATTAAACATTCCATTAGATAAAAAAACAATCCTTTATGCTCCTACATGGAGAGATGATGAATTTTATGATAAAGGACAATATAAATTTGAACTACAATTAAATTTAAGGAAAATGAAAGAGGAGTTGGGTGATGGGTATGTAATACTCCTAAGAACGCATTATTTTATAGCAGACCATTTAGATGTTACTGGCTTAGAAGGATTTGCATATAATTTAAGCAAATATAATGATATAGCTGAATTATATTTGATATCAGATATATTAATTACAGACTATTCATCCGTTTTCTTTGACTATGCAAATTTAAAAAGACCAATATTATTTTTCACATATGATCTAGAAAAATATAGGGATGTTCTAAGAGGATTCTATATAGATATAGAAACAGAAGTGCCTGGTCCATTATTATTTAACACTGAAGAAATTATAAGTCAATTAAAAAACATTAATGAAATGAATGATAAATACAAAGAAATATATGAGAGTTTTTATAATAGGTTTTGTGCTTGGGAGGATGGTAATGCATCTGGGAAAGTTGTAAAAGCAGTATTTAAATTATAGAAGAAGGGTGTTAATTATGAAAAACGCAGTAATCAACTTTAAGAAATATCGATATTTGCTTAAAGAGCTTATAAATAAGGATATAAAATTAAAATATCGCCGTTCATATTTAGGACTATTATGGACATTATTAGAACCATTATTAACTATGATAGTATTGACTTTTGTTTTTAGTGGATTGTTTGGAAGAGGCGATGAAAGTTATCCTATATATATATTAACAGGACGATTATTATATACATTTTTCTCAACAGCAACAAAAGCATCAATGAAATCTATTCGAAGTAATGCAGGAATGATTAAGAAAGTATATGTACCCAAATACATATATCCCTTCGCATCAACCCTATCAAACTATGTGATTTTTCTGCTTTCACTAATAGTTTTAATAGTTGTATCACTTGTTTTGAATGTTATGCCAACATTATATATTTTTAATGCAATATTTCCTTTAATATTAATATTGATATTATCATTAGGTGTTGGAATGATATTATCCACATTAGCAGTATTTTTCCGTGATTTAGAATATTTATGGAGTGTATTTTTAATGTTTATTATGTATACATCCGCAATATTCTATCAAGTTGAGAAATTAAAAATAGCCGGCAAAGAGTGGATATTTAATATAAACCCTTTATATAACATTATTGTTAATTTTAGAAATGCAATATTTGGAAGACCTATGGATAAATATGCCTTAATATATTCCACATGTTTTAGTTTTGGCTCTTTAATTATTGGAATGTTTATATTTTATAAAAACCAAGATAAATTTATACTTCATATATAAATAATTTAATAGGCAGAATGGAGGCTTATATGAGTAAAAGCATGGTAAAGGTTGAAAACGTAGGGATGCGCTTTAATCTTATGGAAAACAAAGTTGATGATTTAAAAGATTATATTATAAAAGCTTTAAGAAGAGAATTAAGATATCAAGAATTCTGGGCATTGCGAGATATATCGTTTGAACTAAAAAAAGGTGAACGTATAGGAATCTTAGGATTAAATGGTGCAGGCAAAAGTACTTTGTTAAAAGTAGTTGCAGGAGTATTAAAACCATCTGAAGGTACAATTAAAACCACAGGAGTAATAGCGCCACTTTTAGAGTTAGGTGCGGGATTTGATAAGCAATACACAGGAGCTGAAAACATATATTTATATGGAGCAGTATTAGGCTATTCAAGAGAATTCCTTGATTCTAAATTTCAGGAAATAGTTGATTTCTCAGAATTAAAAGATTTTATAAATGTACCAGTTAAAAACTATTCATCAGGTATGAGAGCAAGATTAGGGTTTTCGATAGCGACTATTGTAGATCCTGACATTTTAATTCTAGATGAAGTGTTATCAGTAGGAGATGCAAAATTTAGAAAGAAAAGTGAAAAGAAAATAACGTCAATGTTTGATAAAGGGGTTACGGTATTATTTGTATCGCATTCATTGGAACAAGTTAAGAGACTATGTGACAAAGCTATAATACTAGACAATGGACGAATAGTAGCATCGGGGTCAATAGAAGATGTAAGTTTAGTATATGAAGAAATGACTGAATAATTAAGAGAGGTAAGAAGATGAAAAAAGTTATAACTTATGGTACCTATGATTTATTACATGTTGGCCATATAAATTTATTAAGAAGAGCAAGGGAATTAGGTGATTATTTAGTAGTTGTTTTATCATCAGATGAATTCAACTTATTAAAGAATAAAACTGCTTATCATAGTTATGAAGATAGAAAGACTATATTAGAATCAATAAAATATGTTGATGAAGTTATTCCTGAATTTACCTGGGAACAAAAAACGAAAGATGTAATCGATAATGATATAGATATATTTGCTATGGGCGATGATTGGAAGGGTAAATTTGATTTCCTTAAAGAATATTGTCAAGTAGTTTATCTTGCAAGAACAGAAGGGATATCTACAACGCAAATTAAAGAAGAGTTAAAAAATGATGATAGATTAAAAAGCAAATAATAGGACGGGGCAAATATGGCTAAATGCGTTCAATTAATTAAAAAGATTATTAAGGGCTTAGTGTTAAGTATATATTATTTATTAACTAAGCTTTTTCCAGTTAATAAAAATATAATAGTATTTGAAAGCAATATTGGTCGAAATTATTCAGGCAATCCTAGAGCTATTTATGAAAGAATGATTGAACTAGGTTTGGATAGACAATACAAATGCTATTGGGTATTAGAGGACACGAGGAATTTTATACCCGGTAAATGTATAAAGATTAAAAACAATAGAAGTAAATTCTTTTATATTATGGCTGTATCTGGTATATGGGTTTGTGATACAAGATTACCAAAATATATTATAAAAAGAAATAAGTGTACATATATCCAGACTTGGCATGGAACTCCTCTTAAGAAATTGGGACTAGATATGGATACAGTTTTTATGGCTGGAGAGAAAAACATAGAAGATTATAAAAAGAATTTCATTAAGAATACAAAGACATGGGATTATTTAATATCACAAAATAATTATTCAACTGAGATCTTTAAAAAGGCATTTTATTTTAATAAAGAAATACTGGAGATTGGATATCCAAGAAATGATATTTTATTTCATGATAATAATGAAGAAGCAATAGTAAAAATTAAAAAAGATTTAAACTTACCACTTGATAAAAAGATTATATTATATGCTCCAACATGGAGAGATAATGAGTTTCATGATATAGGAAAATACAAATTCAATCCTAATATAGACTTTGATTTATTAAAAAAAGAACTAGATGAGGATGTAGTGATAATAGTTAAATATCACTATTTAGTAATGGAACAAATAGATTGGTCACCTTATAAGAACTTTATATATTCATTTGATATGTCCTATGATATTTCAAGCTTATATTTAGTTTCTGATATTTTGATTACGGATTACTCATCTGTGATGTTTGATTATAGCATATTAAAAAGGCCAATGATTTTTTATTGTTATGATTTAAACCAATATATGAATGATATAAGAGGTTTTTATTTTGATTTTGTATCTGAGGCACCAGGCCCAATAATTAAAGAAAGCAAAGACCTAACTAAATATATAAAAGACTTTAATAATGACTTATATTATAAAGAATATAATGAAAGATATAATAGATTTGTAAACAAATACAATCATTTGGATAATGGATTGGCCTCCATAAAAACAATTGAATTAATTAACAAAATCGCGAAACAATAGAGTAGGAGGTCACAATGAAGAACTTAGGGCATTATTTATTTGCATTAATTTATTCAATATATAAAATACTCCCCGTCAAGAAAAACAAAGTTCTATGTATTATGACCCATGATGATGGTGAGGGTAGTAATGTTAGTATAGTTGCTAAAGCATTAAAAGCTTTATCAAACAATTATAGTATTTCATATATTACTAAATCAGATGTGGAGAATTTAAAGAATATTAAACAAATAGGGACTATTATTAAATTCTTTTTTAAAAGTACTTTTGATTTAGCGAGCTCAGAGATAGTTCTTTTAGACAATACATTTATCCCATTTGCCTATTTAAAAAGCAGAAACAAGCAGAAAATAATTCAATTATGGCATGGAACAGGAACTATTAAGAAATTTGGTCAAGACTATAATCAAGGAAAACTTAAAAAAATTGAAAAGAAAGCAAATAAGAATATAACTCATTTAATAGTTAATTCAACTTCAATGAAACATTTATATGCACAAGCTTTTGCAGTTCCCATAGAAAGAGTATATGACATAGGTGTTCCTAAAACAGATGAATTACTAAATAGAATAATTGATATTAAAAGATCTGGAATTAATAAAGACAGGTTATATATATTTGAAAAGTATAATATACCATTAGAAAACAAATTAATATTATATGCTCCAACATTTAGAGATGCTGATATAAATGGTCCGGAAATATACAAATGGATTAAACCAATTGTCGATAATTTACCATCAGAGTATCATTTTGCCTTAAGGCTACACCCATTTGTTGCAAAATCATATAATGAAAATGATATATCGGATAAAGTTTTACAAATGTCTATGGAAAGAGATCTTAACACTTTATTAATGGCAGCTGATATATTAATAACTGATTATTCTTCTATAGTGTTTGATTATAGCGTAACAGATAAACCTATGGTATTCTATCCATACGATTTAGAAGAGTTTTCTGACCAAGGTAGAGGTTTTTATAATTACTATAACTCCTATGTACCTGGACCAATAGCTTATACGGGTGAAGATATTGCAGATATAATTAAAGATGAAAACTTTGATTTGTATAAAACATTTACATTTAAAGAAGATAGTTTTAATTACCTAGATGGTATGGCAACTAATAGATTAATAAATTTAATACAATCACAATAAAGAGAGAGTCTGAAATTGATAAGTATCATATCAAGTTTCAAACCCTCTTTTTTGTTATTAAACATTATCTCTAAAATAACCACTCATAATATTATTATTTTTGAGTTCGTATTGATTCAATATATTTAGAATATTCTTTAACTGTAGAGCTAGGTTCATATGTTTCATTCTCAAATAAAAACTCTTGAAGTTTAATAACATTTTCCTCTAAATTAATTGGAAATACATATGAAACCTTTTTATAGGTATGTGCATCTTTTTCAAATGGGAAGCCTGTTTCGCCAACAATATTATATGATGCAAAACTTTTTGCTAGTTTTAATATTTCAGTAGAAGTTAAATTAGTATAAACTTGAGGAAATATATCATCAATTATAGATAGAACTTTTACCTTATCAGTAGCCTTTACTTTGTCTAACATTTTAGATATAACTATTCTTTGTCGTTCAGCACGTTTGAAATCGCCACCCTTAGTATATCTTATTCGTGCATATGCTGTAGCCTGTGTTCCATTTACAGTTTGTTTACCAGCACTCTTTAATTTTCCTACACTTGATCCATTTATTTTATTAAGCTCTCTAACATATCCATTTAGATACTTTAACTCAGCATCTGTTATATCTAGTTCAATCCCGCCTAAAGAATCAATTGTATTAACTAAGGCTTTAAAGTTCACAGTTATATATTCGGTAACATTAAGGTCGAAATTAGTATTAATAGTACTAAGTGATAAAGCATATCCACCTTTAAAATAAGCATGTGTTATCTTATCAAAATCATATCCAGGTATGTTAGAATAAGTATCTCTATATATAGAAACTAATTTCACATCCTTTGATTTGTTATTAATGCTTGCAACCATAATAGCATCACTATGAGTATCCTTATCTAGTTTATTATCTCTAGAATCAACACCAAAGATTGCTATATTCCTATAACCTTTTTGATTTTCATCAGGAAAGAGGTTTGTTAATATGTTTCCATCCTGGCTATTGTCAAAATTAATCTTTTTAAGAGTAGAATAAATTTTATATCCTCCTAATAGTAGTAACAAAATAAGTATTTCTATTAATAATAACTTAACTAATTTCCCTTTTGATTTCTTGATTTTCTTTGCCATACAAATCTCCTAATAGGCATTCTTGTTTATGAATCCTTTAAATATAGTTAAAAACAATATTTTAAAGTCAAAACTAAGAGTCCAGTTTTCAATATAGTACAAATCATGTTCTATTCTTTTGTAAATAGAAGTATCTCCGCGGTATCCGCTAACTTGTGCCCAGCCCGTAATACCTGGACGTACTTGATGTTTAATCATATATCTAGGTATTTCTTCTTTGAACTTTTCTACAAAATATGGTCGTTCAGGTCTAGGACCAACAAGGCTCATATCACCTTTTAATACATTGAATAATTGAGGAAGTTCATCTATACTAGTTTTCCTAATGAATTTACCAGCCTTTGTTACCCTTGGATCATCACTGGTTGTCCATGCTTTATTTTCACTACTATCAGCTTGTAATTTCATTGAACGGAACTTATACATTTTAAATTCTTTGTTACCCTTACCAACACGTATTTGTGAGAAAATAATAGGGCCCTTAGATGTAGATTTTATAATAATTGTAACAACTATCATTGGAATTAAAAATAATGCTATTGCTACTAATGAACCAATAATATCAATAATTCTTTTGATTAAAGCATTAATAGTATTGCTTAGTGGTACATGCCTGATGTTGATAACGGGTAGTCCATTTAAATCCTCGGTATAAGGCTTAGTAGGAATAAAGCCATGATAATCTGGTATGAATTTAGTGTGGGTTCCAGATTTCTCACATATGCGTACAATTTCTTGTAGGTTTGAATATTCCTTAATATTTAATGTTATAGCTACTTCATCATAATCGTTTTGTAATAACATATCGTCTAGTGATTGAATATCACCAATTATAGGAATTTTTTTATACATTGAACCAAGTTCTAAATTATTATCAATAATTCCATGAATATAATATCCCCATTGTGGATTAGCAAGGATTCTATCAATATATTTTTCGGCAGAAGGGCTATATCCAACTAATATTATATGTTTCAAATTAAGATTTTTGCGCCGCATAAACTTTAATAATGTAACTTGCAAATACCTTGAAAGTACATTTAAAGAAATATTACTTATATAAAATATAAATATA
>DUQJ01000187.1 GCA_012837865.1 Clostridiales bacterium
AATAATACATAATGTATATACTTAATTATAAAAAACTCTGTTTAAAAATTGAAATTGAAACTTCAATCTTAAACAGAGTTTATATTGTTTATTATTTTATTCTTGATTTGAGTCAGTTTTATTTTCTTCTATAACTGCATTCTGTATGTCTGATGGTGCTTGTTCATATCTACTAAATTCATATGAAAAATCACCAATTCCACCTGTTATCGATCTTAAGTCTGTAGAGTAACCATATATCTCTGATAAAGGAATATCTGCTACTATCTCCTGCTTTCCATCACTTCTAGGATTCATTCCTAAAACTCTACCACGGCGTTTATTCAAATCTCCCATAATATCACCTGTGAATTGCTCTGGAACTACTACCTTCATCGATACAATCGGTTCTAGTAGGGCTGGAGATGCATCTAAAAACCCTTTTCTAACAGCTATTATCGTTGCAAGTTTAAAGGCCATCTCTGACGAATCAACTGGATGATAAGAACCATCAACTAAGGTTGCTTTTAACCCAACAACAGGATATCCAGCTAAAGGACCTTTTTGTACACATTCTTGAATGCCTTTGTCTACAGCAGGAAAATAATTTCTTGGTACTGATCCACCAAAAATCTTTTCATGGAATTCATATGCTTCTTCAAGATTTCCTGATGGCTCAAATTCAATATGAACATCTCCAAATTGACCATGTCCTCCAGATTGCTTTTTATGTCTACCTTGAACTTTTACTTTCTTACGTATCGTTTCACGATAAGGTACTTTGGGTTTTGATAGCTCTATCTCTACCTTATATTTATTTAATAATAGGCTAACTGTTACATCTAATTGTTGTTCTCCAATTCCATATATTAAAGTTTGTCTATTTTCAGTATCATTTACAACTTTTAAAGTTAAGTCTTCTTCTAAGGCTTTTGCTATCGCTTGTGAAACTTTATCATCATCACCTTTTTTCTTTGTTTTATAACGTTTGTAAGTATATGGTATAGCCATATCAAACATTTCATATTTAATAGGTGTTTCTTTTGTTGATAATGTATCTCCAGTTAATGTGTCATTTAATCTACCGATAGCTCCAATATCTCCTGCATGCAATTCTTTTACTTCTACTTGATCTTTTCCTCTTAAAACATATAATCTTGTTACTTTCTCTTCCGTATCTTTATTTGCATTATAAACCATAGAATCTGCTTTCAATATACCTGAGCACACTTTTATCAGCGTAAACTTACCAATGAACGGATCAGATATTGTTTTGAATGCTCTTGCAGAAAATGGTTGATTATTTTCAAATTTGGCTTCAAACTCTTCATTTGTTTTAGTATTAGTCCCTACAATACTGCGTTTATTTGGTGCAGGGAAATATTTTTCAATTGCTTGTAAGAGCATTGTTGATCCTTGAGCATTTAATCCCGAGCCCATAAGCACTGGCATAACTACTCCTTCTATTACACTAGCCCTTAAAGCTAAAGATATCTCTTCTTGAGTAAACTCTTCACCAGAAAAATATTTTTCTAATAATTCTTCACTAGTTTCTGCAACCGCTTCTAATAATTCTTCTCTAAACATATTTGCATTTTCAAGCGTATAGTCAGGAATATCACATTCCTCATATTCACTTTTGTTTGTGAATTTTCTTCCTGCCATTTTTACTACGTTAACAAATCCAATAAATTGTTCGTTTTCTCTTATAGGTGTATGAAATGGAGCTATTTTCTTTCCATATAAACTTCTTAATTTTTCAACTACTTCTCTAAAACTTGCATGGTCATCATCCATATCAGTAACGAAGAAGATTCTTGGCAAATTATACTTTTCACAGTATTCCCATGCTTTAATTGTTCCAACTTCAACACCTGCTTTAGCTGATATTACAATAACTGCTGCATCTGCTACTGCTATTGCCTGATCTACCTCACCTTCAAAGTCAAAATAACCTGGAGTGTCTAAAATATTAATTTTAGTATCTTCCCAAACTATCGGTACCAAAGTAGTATTGATTGAAAACAATCTTTTTTGCTCTTCTTTATCATAATCACTAATTGTATTACCTTCTTCTACTACTCCTTGTCTGTTAATAATACCAGTTGTGTAAGCCATGGCTTCGACTAAAGTAGTCTTACCACAGCTACCGTGACCTAACAAAACAACATTCCGAATCTTTTCTGAACTATAAACATTCATAATTTCGTCCTCCAATACAGTTTTTTTAGTAAATATGTAGTAAGAGATAAATATACCCTATAATTACATCTATACATATCTTACATAATTACAGTCCTTTTTACAATACTTTTATTAGTTTTTCTTATATATTTTATTTTCAAAGCTTATTCGCTTGTTTGATTTTTTACAAACACCTACTTTGCGCTTTAAAGCGTAACACTTTAAAGCGCCATAGTGTTGACAGATTTTATTAATCAGAGTATAATTTTCTATAATTAATATTATTTTAAGAAAGGATGAAAAATATGATTATAGTTATGAAACCTCAGGCAAAACCTGATTCTATACAAAAAATAGTTGCATTAATTGAAGCAAAAGGGCTTGAAGCTCATTTATCTGATGGTAAGGATGTTACAATAATTGGCGTGGTTGGGGACAAATCTCAATTACTAGACCAAAATATAGAGATATACGATGGTGTAGATAAAATTGTACCTGTTACTGAAAGTTATAAACTATCCAACAAAAAATACCACCCCAATCCTACAATTGTTAAAGTAGGTAGTACTTTTATAGGTGGAGATGAATTAGTAATAATGTCAGGACCCTGTGCTGTTGAAAATAGGGATCAAGTTCTTGAGACTGCTATTGCAATTAAAAAAGCTGGTGTCCAGATTTTAAGAGGTGGTGCATATAAGCCTAGAACCTCTCCATACTCTTTCCAAGGCCTTGAAGAAGAAGGCTTAGTACTAATGAAGGAGGCCCAAGAAGTGACCGGTCTTGCTACTGTGTGCGAGGTTACAAGCCTTGATGCTGTTGAAGCTGCAGTTAAATATGTTGACATGTTGCAAATCGGTGCGAGAAATATGCAGAACTTTTATTTATTAAAAGAAGTCGGTAAAACTGGTCTGCCTGTATTACTAAAAAGAGGCTTGTCTGCTACGATAGATGAATGGTTAAATGCTGCCGAATATATCATTGCAGAGGGTAACCCAAATGTAGTATTATGTGAGAGAGGCATACGTACTTTTGAAACCGCAACTAGAAATACTTTAGATTTAAGTGCAATTCCAATTATAAAGTCAAAAAGTCATTTGCCTATAATTGTAGACCCTAGTCATGCAACTGGTGTGCGTAAATATGTTAAAGCATTATCTATGGGTGCCGTTGCTACTGGAGCCGACGGATTAATGATTGAATCTCATCCAAACCCTGCAACTGCATTATCTGATGGCCCACAATCACTTAATTTTGAACAATTAAATGAATTATGTAATGAAATTAGGCCTTTAGCTCATTTGATGGGTAAAAAGTTCTAATAATATAAAAGAAATGAGGTTTTTATCATGGTGAAAAACATTGGTTTTATTGGATTTGGATTAATAGGTGGCTCTATTGCAAGAGCATTGAAAAATATAAATAAGGATAATTATCTTATTACTTACCAATATAACAATTCTGATATTAAACCTGAACTTTCTGAAGCAATTAATGACGGTTCCCTTGATAAAGTAGTTTTTAAGCTTGATGATGGTTTTCAAGAATGTGATATTATATTTCTTTGTGCACCAGTATTGTCAAACATAGAATATTTATCTCGCTTAAAACCTTTAATAAAGCCTTCTTGTATACTAACAGATGTTGGCAGTGTTAAAGCAAATATCCATAAAGCTGTAATAGATTTAGGATTAGAAGATCAATATGTTGGTGGTCATCCCATGACTGGATCAGAAAAGACTGGCTATAGCAATTCTTACGCTTTGTTACTTGAAAATGCCTACTATATTATTACCTATACGGATAATACACCCGATCAAATGGTAAGGACATTAGCTCAACTAGTTGAGGCTATGGGTTCAATAGCAATACTTTTAACTCCATATGAACATGATGAGATTACAGCTGCAATTAGCCATTTACCACATATAATTGCATCGCAACTTGTAAACCTAGTTAGGAATTCTGATGACGAAGACAGTCATATGAAGCAGTTAGCTGCTGGTGGTTTTCGTGATATTACAAGAATTGCATCTTCGTCACCTAGCATATGGCAAAATATATGTTTAACGAACTCTAATAGTATTAAAAAACTTTTAGATGATTTTATAAATTCACTTATAAATGTATCCATAGCATTAAAAGATTTAAACGAAGAATATTTATATGAAATGTTTGATGAAGCTAGTGAATATCGAAATTCTATTCCTAAAAAGAGCATCGGTATGATTAAAAAACTTTATGAAATTTATATAGATATCACTGATGAAACTGGTGCAATAGCTATAGTTGCAACACTTCTAGCTGCAAATAATATAAGCATTAAGAATATAGGTATTGTTCATAATAGAGAATTTTTTGAAGGAGTCTTAAGAATAGACTTTTATGATAGTAACAGTGTAGATAAAGCTTACGAATTGTTGAGAGATAACAATTATAAAGTATATGAAAGATAGATAATTCAACAAAAATATCATTCAAGGAGCAGTAAATATGATTATACGCAAAATAGATTGTTTAAAAGGAGAGATAAAGGTACCTGGTGATAAATCCATTTCGCATAGGGCCATTATGCTTGGTTCTCTTGCTAAAGGCAAAACTATTATTAGTAACTTTCTTCAAGCAGATGATTGCCTTGCCACCATAAAATGTTTTAAACAAATGGGCATTACAATTAATAATGACAAAGTAAATAATATAGTTACTGTCTTAGGCAATGGTCTCCATGGACTTAATAAGCCATCTGATTTGCTTAATGTTGGTAATAGCGGTACTACCATTAGATTAATGTCGGGTATACTTTCAGGGCAAAAATTCACTTCAATGATTACAGGTGATGATTCAATCCAATCTCGTCCAATGAATAGGGTTATTAAACCTTTATTACAAATGAATGCAGATATAAAAAGCAAAAACAACAATGGATGTGCACCATTGTTAATAAATGGTGCCCCTAACACTATGGACAATAGATCTTTAGAAGGAATAAAATATATTTCTCCTGTTGCCTCTGCGCAAATTAAATCCTGTGTTTTATTTGCAGGACTTTATGCCAATAAAGCAACATCTGTTTTGGAACCTGAAATATCAAGAAATCATACCGAATTAATGTTACAATCTTTTGGTGGCAAAGTTTACTCAGATTCTAATACCGTTACTGTAGAACCAAATCCTAAACTTATAGGCCAAGAATTGGAAGTCCCTGGTGATATATCCTCCGCAGCATACTTTATCGCTGCTGCGATACTATTACCAAATTCAGAAATAACTATAAAGAGCCTCGGGATTAATCCTACTAGGGATGGAATAATTGAAGTCTGTAGAAACATGGGGGCTGATATTGGTTTAGACAACATTAGATATTATGGAAGTGAAATGGTTGCTGATATTACAATTAAACATAGTTCAATTAAAGCAATAGAAATTAGTGGTGAAATAATTCCACGATTGATAGATGAAATACCTATTATTGCTGTACTTGCTTGCTTTGCAGAAGGTCAAACGGTAATAAAAGATGCAGAAGAATTAAAAGTCAAAGAATCTAATAGAATAGATGAAATGGTAAATAATTTATCTAAGATGGGTGCAGATATTGTTTCAACAGATGATGGAATGATAATAAATGGTGGATTAGCTCTTAAAGGGACAAACATTAACAGTAAATTTGATCATAGAATTGCAATGTCATTTACTATTGCAGGTTTAATGGCAGACGGGGATACTATTATTGAAGGATATGAATCTGTGAATATCTCTTACCCTGAGTTTTATAATGACATATTAAAATTAAGAAATTAATAAATTATTATACATGGTTTGATGTTTTTTTATTGGAGCATTCCCTTTGGACCATACTTATAGGGCAGCCTTTCATATCGAAACACTGCCCTATAAGTATGATATTTTCTATTCATATACTTCTCTTTTTAAGATACCAACATATGGAAGGTTCCTATACTTTTCAGCATAATCAATGCCGTATCCTATTATAAATTCATCTGGTACTTCAAAGCCTTTATAATCAATTACCATTTCTGCTTCTCTCCTTGCAGGTTTATCTAGAAGCGTACAAATTTTAATTGATTTTGGATTCCTAGCCATTAAACTCTTTCTTAAATAAGAAAGAGTTAAGCCTGTATCAATAATATCTTCAACAATTATAATATTCTTACCATCAATATTTTCTTCTAAATCTTTTATTATGCGTACAACTCCACTCGTCTGTGCTGAGTTACCATAACTAGATACTACCATATAGTCCATATAAACCGGTATATCAATTTGTCTTGCCAAATCTGCCAAGAATATACTAGAACCTTTTAAAATTCCAATCATTATAATTTCTTCACCCATAAAATCATTGCTTATTTCCTGCCCTAATTCTTTTATTCTTTTTGCTAACGTTTTTTCATCTAATAATATTTTCTCAATATCTTTCTTCATTAAAGATCCTTTCGTAGATTTAAACTAGTTTTATTTTTACAAATTTTTTCTTTCCTATTTTCAATACAAATTCTTCAGGTAATTTTGCATTTAAATCGTTTGTTTTTTCTTGATTCATTTGTACTCCACCCTGTTTTACAAGTCTTCTAAATTCACTATTTGTTTGAACTAATTTATTATCTACCAGTAGTGATGCAATATCAAATAATTCTTTGTATTGGTCTGATGAAGCTTCTAACTCTAACATATCATCTGGCAATGCGCCTTTTTGAAAGACCGTATTAAAATACTCTGCTGCTTTTTTAGCATTTTCATTCCCATGATATAGGCTAGTTATAATATCTGCTAATTCAAGCTTAATATCCCTTGGGTTTCTTCCGTTTTTCATTTCTTCTTTTATTTCATTTATTCTATCTGGGTGCTCATCTGTAACTAATTCAAAATAACGTATAATTAGATTGTCTGGTACTTCCATAACTTTTTTAAACATAACTTCAGCAGGTTCACTAATACCAATGTAATTACCCAAGCTCTTGCTCATCTTTTCAATTCCATCAAGTCCTTCAAGAATTGGTACAAACATTGCTATTTGTTGACTCATACCAACTGCTTTTTGCATCGTTCTTCCCATTAGGATATTAAATGTTTGGTCTGTACCACCAAGTTCTACATCAGATTTAATTTCTATTGAATCATATGCTTGCATTATTGGATAAAAGAACTCATGAAGTCCAATAGGCTCACCTTTAGTATATCTTTTATGAAAATCATCTCTTTCAATTAATCTTGCAACTGTAGTGTTTGCTGATATTTTAATTATATCTTCAAATGTTAGTTTAGATAACCATTCACTGTTAAATCTAACTGTAGTTTTATTAGGATCAATAACTTTAAATATTTGTTCTGTATATGTTTTAGCATTTATTATTATTTGTTCTTCTGTTAAAGGTAGACGTGTTTTGGATTTTCCTGTTGGATCCCCTATCTTACCAGTAAAATCTCCAATTATTATTATTGCTTGGTGTCCCAAGTCTTGAAACTGTTTAATTTTTCTTAATACAACTGTGTGGCCCAAATGAATATCTGGTGCAGTTGGATCAAGTCCTAATTTTATATTTAATGGTGTATTGTTCTTCTCTGATTCTATTAATTTCTGTTTAAGCTCTTCTTCATTAATTAAATCTGCTATTCCTTTTTTTATAATTTTAATTTGCTCATCAATACTTAATTTCATTTTATATCTCCTTAAAGTTTAATTTAATTAAAAACCGCCCTCAAATAATCCTTGGACTATTTGAGGGCGGAATAGTTTACGCGGTACCACCTCAATTTATTAATTACTTAGTAATTAACCTCATTAGATTTAACGCATACAATACGTTACAGCCTACTAAGTTATTCCTTTTCGGTGTAAAGCTCAAAGATGTATTCAGAATATTCTTTTATTGCACCTCTCATCAACCGGTTACTTTCTGTTAATAGTAATACCCTTACTTCTTCTTTTCAATGCCAATTTCAATATTTATTTAGAATTTGAACTTGCCTACTTCTAATTTTAATTCTGCAGCTAATTCAGATAAACCTTCACTTGCTTTAGCTATCTCTTCCATTGACGCTGTTTGCTCTTGTACAGATGCAGCAGCTTCTTCAGTACCTGCAGCATTCTCTTCAGATATTGCAGATAGGTTTTCCATAATAGCTACTATATATTCTTTATTGTCTTCCATAACATGGGAGCTTTCATTTAAGTTTTTGATAACTTTTCTCATTTTTTCAACCGCTTGATCAATTCCCATGAATTTCTTACTTGTATTATCTACACTTAAAGTCTGAACATTCATAACCTTCTCAACTGATTCAATTGTTTGAACTGAAGCTTCTGTTTTAGAAGATAGCTCTTGAATAATTTCTACAATTTCTTCAGTAAATTTATTAGATTGTTCTGCTAGTATACCAATTTCTTTTGCAACAACCGCAAAACCTTTACCATGTTCTCCAGCTCTTGCTGCTTCTATAGATGCATTTAATGCAAGTAGATTGGTTTGCTCAGCAATACTTTGTATCATATTACTAGCTATTTCAATTTTCTCTGCACTAATACTTGTTTCTTGAATTATCTTTTGAATTTCTTCTGCTGAACTAGCACTTTCTATATTAGCATCATTTAATTCTCTCATTGCAATTAAACCATCTTCCTTAAATAAATTCACTTCATCAGCTGTTTTATTTAAATCTGTAATTGCTTCTTGTTCTTTTTCAATAAGTTCACTTAATGTAAATATACTAGAATTACCTTGTTCAGTTTCCTTAGCTTGGTCTGTTGCGCCTTTACCAATATCTTCAATTGCTCTTGCAATTTCATTCGCAGCAACAGCTGATTGTTCAGTTGTAATTGATAATTCTTGAGATGAACTAGCTAGTCTTTCAGTAGTCGTGTAAACTGCCTTGATTAGTCCAGTTATATTATCTCTCATTCTTTCAAGTGCATTAGCAATACTACCTATTTCGTCATCTCTGCTTGCAATTTTTATAGTTAAATGATGTGTTTCTCCATGTGTTAAATCATATCTAGACATTTTTTCAAGTGTATGTAGTAAATGTTCTATTGGATCAGAAACTAATGTTCCAAATTTCACACCTGCAAAGATTCCTGATATTAAGAACACTGCAATTGCGATAATAATATATAATCTTAACGATTTGTATTCTTTTAATGATTCGCTTTCAAATGTTCCTATAGCAAGTGTCCAACCATAATCACCAACAGCTGTCAACGCTGTCATTCTTGTATCATTTTTATACTTGTATTTAATTATTCCCTTATAATCCAATCCTTTTTCTTTAAGTACTAGTCCTAAGTCCTTTAATGGTCCATTACTTGCAATTTGATTTAGTGGATTTTCTTGATTAATAACTAAGTCACGATTTGGATGAGCAAAAAGCGTAGAATCAGATCCCATTAAAAATGCATAGCCTGTTTCTCCCACCCCAAGTTGGTCTGTTATCTCACTAAATTCTGTTCCTTCTCTTCGGCCAATTAATACTGCCTTAACATCTCCATCAACAGTAATTGGTGCAGCAAACATAACCACTGTAGAATCAGTAACTTTACTTACAATAACATCAGAAACATTTGCTATTCCATCAAAAGCCTTTTGAACGTAAGCCCTTTCACCTAAATTAGCAACATCATCTGACTTAGCATAATGAGCATCTCCATTAGGGAGTACAATTGCCATATCTAAATATCCTAATCTATCAACATTGGATTTAAGATAAGTTCTTTGATTTTCTAAATCCATAGATTGAATATAGTAATTGTTAGCAACCTCACTTAGTACCTGAGTTTGCATGTCTAATATGGCCTCTATTCTTTTGGCTCCTTCTGCTGCAGTGTTCTTTAAGTTACCTTCTATCTGTGGAATTATTGTATTTTTACTGTTAATAATAGCTGCAACCCCTATTGATAGGGAGACTGTAAGTACTATTGCACCTACAAATAAAGCAATTTTTCTAGAAATATTTAACTTCATCTTATCACACCTTCATCTCATTGTTTTAAGTAAATTCTAATTTATATTCTTTAATCCATATTATAAATCTACTATTTAAATTCTAACAGATTACAAGCTATTTATCAAGATTAATTATTATAAGTTTTTTCAATATAAAATCACCCATCTAGGATTACATATCCTAAATGGGTGATTGTTTTTAGTTATTAAGCAACTAGCTCAAATTCATCTTTGCCAACTCCACATACTGGGCAAACCCAATCATCTGGAATATCTTCAAACGCTGTGCCAGGAGCAATTCCACCGTCTTCATCGCCTACTTCTGGATCATATTCATAACCGCATACAAGACATACATACTTTTTCATATTAATCTCCTTTCAAAATGAACATAATTGTATTTTATAATTATACTATAATGTTATCCTTCATTCAACAAAATAATTTTAATTGTCGATTAATTTATTCTTTTTTGTCCAGCTCATCATTTTACGTAGTTCTGTTCCAACTTCCTCAAGTTGATGACCTGCTTCAATTCTTCTCATTGCATTAAAATTAGGACATCCTACTTGGTTTTCTAATAACCAATTACGTGCAAATGTACCATCTTGTATTTCTGTCAATACTTGTTTCATAGCTTTTTTAGTATCTTGTGTTATTATTCTAGAACCGGTAACATAATCGCCATATTCTGCTGTATTAGAGATGGAATATCTCATTCCAGCAAATCCGCTTTCATTTACTAAATCTATTATTAATTTCATTTCATGAATACATTCAAAATAAGCACTTTCTGGTTGATATCCAGCTTCAACTAATGTTTCAAAACCTGCTTTCATAAGAGCTGTAACACCACCGCAAAGAACAGCTTGTTCTCCAAAAAGATCAGTTTCTGTTTCTTCTTTAAATGTGGTTTCTAAAACTCCAGCCCTTGCACCACCAATTGCTAGTGAGTATGCAAGTCCTAATTCATATGCCTTGCCTGTAGCATCTTGATGTACAGCGATTAAACATGGTACACCTTGACCTTCAGTATATTGACTTCTAACTGTATGACCTGGGCCTTTAGGTGCAATCATCAATACATCAACATCTGCAGGTGGTAAAATTTGTCCATAATGTATACAGAATCCATGAGCAAACATTAATGCATTTCCTGCTTTAAGGTTAGGCTCTATAGAATCCTTATATATTTTAGCTTGTTTTTCATCATTTGTTAAAATCATAATTATATCAGCTTTTTTTGCTGCTTCTGCCGCAGTGTATACTTCAAATCCAGCCGCCTCAGCTTTTTTCCAAGATGCGCTACCTTCATATAATCCAATAATAACATTTACTCCTGATTCCTTTGCATTAAGTGCGTGTGCATGTCCTTGGCTACCATAACCAATTACAGCTATAGTCTTTCCATCTAATAATGATAAATTACAGTCTTCTTGATAATAAATCTTTGTCATTTCCCATTCCCTCTTCTTTCTTAATCATTTATGTAATCAGAAACATCTCCTGATCCTCTTGTAAGCCCAGTAACTCCCGTTCTAACCATTTCTTTGATTGTAAAATCTTCTAATAATTTAATACAAGCATCTATTTTTAATTGATTACCTGTAAGCTCTAGCATCATTGATTCAGATGCTATATCAACAATCTTAGCCCTAAATATATCTGCAATTGAAATTACATCTTGACGTTCTTTTGGAGATACAGTTACCTTTAACAAAATAAGTTCCCTCGTTACGGATTCGTCTGGTAGGAGCTCTATAATTTCGATAACATCCTCTAGTTTTTGAAGTTGTCTTTTTATTTGTTCTAGTATTTGATCATCACCCTGTGCAACTATTGTCATCCTAGATGTTTTAGGATCTTGAGTTTCACCAACCGTTAAACTATCAATGTTGTAACCTCTTCTACTAAATAGCCCTGATACACGGCTAAGAACACCAGCTGTATTATCCACAAGAATTGATAGTACCATTTTTTTCATAAAACCCCTCCTTTAAGAAGTTAAAGCGTTAAGCTGTTAAGTTGAAAGTAATTGTAACAATTCATTATATATTTGTCAAGCTTTGTAGCCGACCTTTTAATATATTTTTTATTTATATTATACTAAAAAAAATGACGCTATATTTCTTATAAAACCTGTCTTAT
>DUQJ01000188.1 GCA_012837865.1 Clostridiales bacterium
CATAGTAATAATACGATTAATAACATACTGCCACCAAATCCACCTTCGTTACCGCAGTTAAAATCTCTGCCGCAACCTGTTGCTGCTAAATCACTCATATTTGTTCCTCCAAATATTAATTACATTTTATTATATGAGGTATAGCTTGCTTAATTTCCTGTTTATTAAAAATATTTATTTCTTAGCAAAAAAACAAAAAATTATTGTTTGTATATTATTTTACTAGTAAGAATAAAATATATAAAACTATAGGAGTAAGAGAATGAATAAAAGTAATAAAATTCAATTAATAGTAAAATGCGACGAATATGAAGAGAAGATTAAACTTATAGAGAATATTGGTCAAATCAAATACAAATTACCTATGATAGATTCTTATGTAATAGAAATAGAAGAAAATCAAATAGATGATATTGAAGAACTAAGTGATGTATTCACATATGAGTTAGACACACATATAACGGCTCAAATGAATAGAGTTTCTAGAATGCTTGACAGTGATTATGCATATAAAAACAAAGTTTATGGAACTGGTATTGGTGTTGCGATTGTTGATACGGGTATTTGTTTGCATAATGACTTTAATTATGATAAAAATAGGATTTTAGCATTTAAAGATTTTGTCAACAATAGGAAACAACCATATGATGATAATGGGCATGGTACACATATTGCTGGAATTGTTGGTGGTAATGGATGGTCATCTAAAGGAAGATACATGGGTATAGCGCCCGATTGTAATCTTATATCAGTAAAAGTTCTAGACCATAAAGGCGATGGGAAAATATCTGATGTGCTTGCAGGACTTCAATGGATTATAGATAATAAGAAAAGATACAATATAAGAGTAGTAAATATATCAGTAGGTACACCTTCTAAAGATAGAGGGGATGAAAATACATTGCTTGTTCAAGGTGTTAATGCGGTTTGGAATAATGATATAGTGGTAGTTGTAGCAGCGGGAAATAACGGGCCAAAGCCGATGTCAATCTCAACGCCAGGTATAAGCAGAAAAGTAATAACAGTTGGATCATCTGATGATGATATAATGGTTGAGGTTTCAGGCAATAAAACTAAAGATTATTCTGGAAGAGGACCAACTGTATCATGTATCAAAAAACCAGATATTGTTGCACCGGGCTCTAATATAATATCATGTAGTAGTGGTAGAAGTTCAAGTCATGTAAAGAAAAAAAACAGAATGTTTTCCAATCCAAATTCGTCCCAAACTATGTATACAATAAAAAGTGGTACTTCAATGGCAACACCTATTGTTACAGGAGCCATTGCCCTATTGCTATCGGTGAATCCAGAGTTTACTCCTAAAGATGTTAAAACAAGATTAAGAGACAGAGCCTTAGATTTAGGGCAAGCAAAAGAGAAGCAAGGGTGGGGGATGTTAAACATTAAAAAATTATTAGAATAAACTTAATTATTATGTTAATATAAGGTCAGGTGCATATGCATTTGATCTTATTTTTATAACTACGAAAGAGAGAAAAATATGAATATTGGATATGCCTGTTTGGCGCTAGGGGTTGATGATACTTCTATGAAGCGTTGTTTACTAAAAAATGCAGATGAAGAAATATTATCAGGATTGATTATAAATAATTTGGAAAGCCTTAAGAATCTTATTAATTATAATATCAAGAATGGTATTAAATTATTTAGAATTAGTTCGGATTTGATTCCATTTGGTTCAAGTCCTATAAATAAAATACAATGGTGGGATGAAAATGCATTACAATTACAGGAAATTAGTTTGAAGATACAAGCTAGTGGTATGAGAATATCTATGCATCCAGGTCAATATACTGTCTTAAATTCTAATAATGAAGATGTTGTTGAAAGAACGATTAAGGATTTAGAATATCACGCAAAAGTTTTAGATTGCCTAACAACAAATTACAAGCATAAAATAATTTTGCATATAGGTGGAGTATATAATGATAAAAACAAAGCAATTGATAGATTTATAAGAAATTATAAGGGACTTCCGATGGAAGTAAAACGAAGATTGGTAATCGAAAATGATGATAAATCTTATAATATTAGTGATGTATTAAGCATAGGTAAAATCTTAAATATACCTGTTGTGTTTGATAACTTGCATCATGAAATTAACCCACCAGAATTAGAATTATATATAGAAGAGTGGATAGACCTAGCTAAAAAAACTTGGCATAAAAAAGATGGAGTTCAAAAAATCCATTATTCACAACAAAATAATCAAAAAAAAGGGGTTCACATTCAAAGACAATTAAAGTTCAAGAGTTTATACAGTTTTATAAACTTATTGCACGAGAAGATATAGATATAATGCTTGAGGTTAAAGATAAAAACCTATCAACAATTAAATGTATCAATATTTATTCGAAAAACAGAACAATTAAACTACTTGAAGAAGAATGGAGCAAATATAAATATGCTGTTCTTGAAAAATCACAATTAGCCTATAATGATATTAGAAAGTTATTAAAAAATAAAAAGGCGTATCCAGTAGTGATGTTTTATAGTATTATTGAGAATTCATTAGAGCAAGAAGAAGATATAGGAAAATCAATAAATTCAATTCAACATGTTTGGGGGTATTTTAAAAACAAAGCTTCTGAGTATGAAAAAAACAAATATCAAAAAGATATTATGAAATATCAAAATAATGATATAAAATTAAAATCAATTAAGAATTTTTTATTTAAAATGGCTTTAAAATATGAAGAGGAATACTTACTAAATTCG
>DUQJ01000189.1 GCA_012837865.1 Clostridiales bacterium
TAATATCGATATGTCGTTCTAAAATTTGCTTACTAAGCTCTATACCATCCATATAGGGCATTTGAATATCTGTTAAAACAATGTCTGGTTTGAGTTCGTCTATTAAAGCCAAAGCTTCTATACCACAACTAGCCTCCCCAACAACTTCCATATTTAATTGTTCCCATTGAATACATAGCTTAAGAAGATTAATTATATTATGTTCATCATCAACCAGTATTACCTTTAATAAGTTATTCATGATTCACCTCTTTAATTGGTATTTTTAATGTAATGGATGTGCCTTCAAATGGCTTGCTTTGTATTTCATAAAGGTCAGTAGCCCCGTAATATAATTTGAGGCGTGCAATAGTGCCGCGTAAGCCAAAGCTGGCTGTATTCTCATCTAAATAATCAGATGTTATATATGTAATTTGATCTGGGGACATTCCAAGTCCATCATCGGTAACTGTAACATACATTAAATCATTCTTTATTGCTGAAGTAATAATAATAGTGCCTATTTCTCCACTAGGTTTAATGCCATGATTAATGCAATTTTCGACAAGGGGTTGGAGGGTGTTTTTTAGAATTGGAATGTTTAATGTGTTGGGGCATAAGTCGTATTGATCACAAATAATATCCCCATATCTTAACTTTTGTAATGAGAGATATTCCTGGGTCATTTTAATTTCTTCTTCAAACAAGAGAATTTCATTTCCTTTATTTAAGCTAACTTTATAAAACTGGCCAAGGGATAAAATTGCTTGGTAAGCCTCTAAATTATTATTGGAAAGGGCCAAGTAACCAATGCTATCCAAAGTATTATATAAAAAATGAGGATTTATTTGCTCATTTAAAATATCTAATTCAAATTTCCTTTTTTGTTTCTCTGATCTTATCTCATTTTCAATCATCTTTTTAATTTCTATAACCATAATATTATAGGTATCCTTTAGTTCGCCAATTTCATCATTGCCAGTTGGAATGTTAACAGTTTCAAATATTCCTCTTCTAGCTCCTACCATTGAATGGATTAATTTTTTAATAGGAGTAGTTACAACTTTAGCAGTAAAAAAAGAAGAAATAATAAAAACAATAATCGAGAAAATGATAAGAATAATTAATAAAAGATTAAATGCTTGGGTTGTTTGGCTAAATATATTAATAGGTGTATAGCTCATAATTGTCCAATTATATTGGGGAATTTCTGATGACAAAACAAAATATTTATGACCATCAATTTTTTGTATTTTGCCAGCCTTATAATCAGAGGCGTTCCCTACAATAGAAAAAATACTGTGTTGGCTATTTTTTATAATTACATCTTCTGATTCATCTAGTAAGACAAAAGATGTCCCATATTTAGATTGTGTATCTTTTGTATTAAACAAAAAGAAATCCTGGGAGGTATTAATAATTAATAGGCCTATGGGGGTAATATCTTCGATGTCATAGAGAATGCGAATCATGGAAACTGTATTTTTACCTGACGTTGATCTTAGTGTTCCGCCGGCATTAATGTTAATTAAATATTTACCTTTGGCATCAACAACTTTTTTGAACCAAGGAGTATCTTGAATTTTTTCTATTGAAGAAAAAGTAACTTCTCTAGAGGCATTTACACTGTTGTTATCAAAATCATAAACAAAAATAGATTCTACAAAAGGAAATATAACATAAAGCTGGGTAAACTTTTGATAAAGGACACTCCTGTAGGGCATATTGTGTTGAGAATTTTTCAGGTATTCTCTCACATAAGGATCTAAAATAATCATTTTTGAAATATTATTAATGCTATCAATATTAGATTCGATATTAGATTTCATGATATCTATAGATTGTAAGGCTCCTTCGTGAAGTTGGTTTACTTTTTGAGAATTCATAACATATAAAGATGTGCTTATACCAATTAGAACATACACAACTAAGAAAGAAGTAAAAACAAATATTATTTTAAATTTGAGAGAAAGATTTAAAAAAGACTTTTTAAGTAGTTGTAATAATTGATTATAAGACATCATAAGCCACTCCTTAAAGTATGATTAATTAAATGTTATTAAAACTAGAAGTACAATCATAATATTGTAGCATAATTGTACATTGTTAATTATAACAGGTTTTAATGAATATTTAAATTGCACAAGGAAGTATTGATGATTAAGTAGAATATATGCATAATATATGTAAAGGAATTGCACCTTTAAATAAGTATACCATAGTACAATTGAATTATAAGAAATTAACAATTATTTAAAAATACGAGGAGGTCTTATTATGAAGTTAGTTAGTCGAAAAATATTAACTATTATGCTAAGCTTGTTTATGTTAGCAGGAGTAGCAGGATGTGGTAAAAGTGAAAGCAAACCTGAAAAACAAGAGGGAAAAGACAAAGTAGAAGTATCAGAAAATGTAAAAAAAGAAGAAGTTTCCTTAGATTTCTGGCATATTTGGGGTGCAGAAACAGATGCCTCTTATAGTGCAGTAAAAAAAGTAATATTAGATTTCCAAGACGAATATCCACATATAAAGATCAATGTAGATACGACAGAAAATGAAGCATATAAAACAAAAATTAAAGCAGCCGCCGCCGCAAATGAGATCCCAGATATTTTTTCAACATGGGGTGGTGGGTTTTCAAAACCATTTATTGATGGAGGGCGAGTTCTTCAAATCGATGAGTATTTAAATGATGGTACAAAAGATAGGATGGTTGGTGGAGCACTTACAAATGTAACATACGACGGAAAAATATATGGGATGACTTTTGGCTTATCAAATGGTGCAATGTTTGTTAATAA
>DUQJ01000190.1 GCA_012837865.1 Clostridiales bacterium
TAATGTATTAATGAAATTGGGACTATTACCATATGGTGAATTTAAAGACACATTAGAAGATACACCTGCACTAACAACTAACCTAATAGGAAGACATGTTTCTAAAATGGCTTATACAAAACTTGTTAGTAATAAATCACCTTGGTTTATTAAGGCTGATCTTGGAGCTGTTTATTCCTTACCAGTATCTACTATAGAAGGTAGATTTATATCTAGTAAAGAAAACTTTGAGAAATTAGTGGTAAATGGACAAATAGCAAGTCAATATGTTGATTTAGATGGTAAGGCTAGTATGAAAGAGGAATTTAATCCAACTTCTTCAATGTATGCTGTTGAATCTATTACAAGTCCAGATGGTAGAATCTTAGGTAAAACAAGTTATTCAGATAGAATCGGTAAAGGCATTGCTATTAATATATATGGCAATCAAGACCAAGGAATTTTCAAATCAGGAGTAGAGTATTTTAAATAAAAATTAACAAGATATAAATTAATAATATATAAAAAGAATGCTGCGCGTTAGTTGATAGAATAACTAGCGTGCAGCATTTTTTAGATTCTTAAAATCTTTTTTTAAACTCTTTTTCAAGTTAATTGCTTTATGCATTTGATTTGTTGTCTTATAAAGCATTATTGTATGATTATAAAGTTCATAGGCTTCATCATATCTTTCTAAATAATAAGAAGCTTTAAACTTAATATAATAAGTGTTTGGTAAAAATCGTAGTAAATTATTTTCTATTGAAAAGTTAATACCCTTATCTGCATAGTTATATGCTTCTTGAAAGTCATTATGTTCAATATATAAGTTGGATATATTATGTAAGGATGCTTGATAAATTTTCTTGTGATAGTCTGAAGGATTGTATAATGGATAATCAGTATTTATTATATGCAATTCTAAATTAGTACATAAGTCCATTAATATTTCTTGAGCAATTTTATTTTCCTTAATTGCAAGATAATTGCAACTAAGAATATTAAGTATTGAATATGATGTATTAGAAAATATATATGTTTTGATTTTATCAAGAGAGAAGTTTTTATGCTCAACTTTAAGTCCTTCAATGCAAGTCTGTATAGAAAGGCTATAGTCTTTATTAAGAGTATATTGGCAAATGGCTTTGCAATAATATATTGCCTGTAGATGTTCTCCAAATTGAAAATTCCGGTGATTTTCATACTTCAAATAAACTGATTTAATCAGGTGAATATCATTAGCTTGTAAAGCGGAATTTAATTCGTTGAATTGTTCTAATGCATCAATAGAGCAATAATTATAAAATACTTTAAAATATTGGTTAAGATCGATGTTAAAGGCATGGGATAATTTATGTAGAAATTCTATTGATGGGATATTTCTCCCTTTTTCTATTCTACTGATTTGTTTGATTGAATAGCCAGTTAAATTAGCCAAATCGATTTGAGTAAAACTATTATCTATTCTTAGGGTTTTTATTAATTCTCCAAAATTTTTAGCTTGCATAATTATACCTCCTCAACATTCATTATTTTACAATATTCTCTGCTTTGTGTCAATTAAAGTAGAGAAATAATGAAAAAGCATCCAAAACGGACACATGTGTCCGTTTAATTTTTGTAAAGTGAGTGTTATTATAAATACGATAACTTATAAAAATTCTTTTAAGGGGAAAAAAGTATGAAGAAAAAATTAATAAGGTTATTTAGTGTTTTAGCAATATTCTCTTTTTTATCATTTCCAATAGGGGCATCTGCAAAGTCAGATGATGGACCAATAGTTATTGTCGAATTAAGATAATGCACTAGACGAAAACATAGTTCTGAAATGATTTAAGAAGTAAAAGTATTGTAGTGGTGGAGTATTTTATTATAACATAGTCAGAAATAGCAGGTGATGAGGGCCTGCTATTTTTGACTTATTTATTAATGTTTTTAAGGAAGAAAAAAGCCATCTAATTAGATGGCCTTAAAAAAATAAGCGCGAAACGGGATTCGAACCCGCGACCCTCGCCTTGGCAAGGCGATGCTCTACCACTGAGCCATTCGCGCAATGTATATATTATGTGTTCCTTGTTTCAAACACAATTAATAATATACTATATAAAATCATCTTTGTCAATAATAAAATCAAAGATTATTTAATAAAAGATGATTTAGATACAATGAACATTTGTATCTATTAAAACGGTTAATACATAATCATTTTGTTTAAAAGGTTTATCTTTTAATGCTTCTAATTTAGTAATAGAAGTATTAATCCAATATTCTTCTGCAGCTATGAGTAGATTAGCTAAAGCAGTACCAATATCTAACATTCTATATTTGTTGTGATGCATATTTATTACAGGAGATTTTTTAACAAATAAATGTATTCTGTTTTGATAAACTATAAACTTCCAAGGCTGATTATTAAGATAAGAAGGCGATAGCCTTGCAGCATTAATAATCTCTTTTATATCTCTTGATACATCCATTTTATAATATACTACTTTATCTTCTGATAATCTAACAGAGTCTATTTTATCTCTAAATAAATCCTCATTAGTATATCCAAATGCCAGTGCTGTAATATATTCATATTTAAAATCAGGTTGTTCTAAATGCTTAGGAATTGGTGTACTTATAATGCATGACCCTAATCCGATAGTTGATAAATATAAACTTATTTGTTGCATTAAATAACCCGCATTAATATTGGAATCATCACTATTAACAGAAGATATGCATAAGTAATAAGGTGCTTTGATATTAAAGAATCCAAATGATTTAAATTTGTTAGTGTTTTCTATAATATGAAATTCAACATCTATATTTTCAAAAAGACCTGTAAGATTATTAGCATAATCTATAATTTCGTTTAGGATATTGAAATCAATTCTTTCATTTGTGTATTTTCGAATAGATTTTCTGCTGTTTAAGGAATCGAATATATTCATAATAACCTCCTTTTATAATTTTCTATAATTATATCATAAATTTAATTTATTAGCTGCTATTATTTAACAGTGATATAACTTCTAGTAATATGTAGTATAATTAATTTGTATTTTAATTATATCAGAATAAATGCTATTATATCAAGTAGAAGGTATGTGTAAAAATTATTATATTATTGGAGGATGAATTATGAATTATAATATTGCTGTAATACCTGGTGATGGGATTGGGCCAGAAATTATTTTAGAAGCTATGAAAATACTAAATAGTGTTGGAGATAAGTATGGCCACCAATTTAATTATACCGAGATGTTGATGGGTGGAATTTCAATTGATAAGACTGGGGAGCCATTGACTAATGAAGCTATAGATATTGCTAAAGCAAGTGACTCCGTTTTATTAGGTGCTGTAGGTGGAGATGTTGGTAAAAACAATTGGTATAGCTTACCTACCCATTTAAGACCAGAAGCTGGACTTCTTAAAATAAGAAAAGAACTTGGTTTATATACTAATATTAGACCTGCATTGTTATTCGAAGATTTAAAAGAATCATGTCCTTTAAGACCTGAATTAGTTGAAGGCGGGTTTGATTTTGTAGTTATTAGAGAGTTAACTGGGGGACTTTACTTTGGTGAAAGAGAAACGGTAATTAAAGATGGTATTAGATATGCGAAAGATACGCTTACATATAACGAGGAAGAAATAAGAAGAGTTGCTATTAAAGCATTTGATATTGCATTAACTAGGAATAAAAAAGTATGTAGTGTTGATAAAGCAAATGTTTTGGACTCATCAAGATTGTGGAGAGATGTAGTAAATGAAGTTGCCAGGGATTATCCTGGAGTAACAGTTGAGCATATGTTAGTCGATAACTGTGCTATGCAATTAGTTAGAAATCCAAAACAATTTGATGTAATGTTAACTGAAAATATGTTTGGAGATATCCTTTCTGATGAAGCAAGTATGATAACTGGTTCTATTGGAATGCTTCCATCTGCGAGTTTAGGTGAATCTAAATTAGGCTTATATGAGCCTAGTCATGGATCAGCACCTGATATTGCAGGTTTAAACAAAGCAAATCCAATTGCAATGATTTTATCAACAGCTATGATGCTACGTTATTCCTTTGGTCTTGAAGATGAAGCAAAAGCTGTAGAAGATGCTATTCAAAAAGTACTAGCTAATGGATACAGAACAATTGATATATTTGCAGATGGTATGAAACTAGTTGGAACTAAAGAGATGGGAAGCCTAATTGCCAACAGCATTTAATATTTTAATAAAGTTGAGATTGATTTAGATACTTCTGTAACATATAATAAAGCTAAGAGTAAATAAATTTAAACTCTTAAATAGCGTACAAGAAAGGATTAACTATATGTGGGTTATTTATGCTTTACTATCAGCGATATTCGCTTCTTTTACTACGATTTTTGTTAAAATGGGAATAAAAAATATCAATTCTAATTTAGCAACTGCAATTAGGACTGTTGTTGTATTAATAATGGCTTGGTTCATTGTATTCTTGACAGGTAGGCAAAAAGAAATAATGACATTAACAAAAAGCAATTGGATGTTCCTTATATTATCTGGTCTAGCTACTGGTTTCTCATGGATGTTTTATTATAAGGCATTACAAATTGGGGAAGCTTCAAGGGTAGCTCCTATTGATAAGATGAGTGTTGTGTTTACCATGATACTTGCATTTGTTATATTGCAAGAATCGTTAGATGTTAAAAAACTTATAGGGGGCGCGTTTATTGCTCTTGGTACATTGTTTATGATTTTTTAATAAAAGGCTTCGTTGAAAAACGAAGTTTTTTTATTGGTGCGCCCAGCATGGGCGCAATCTAACGGGTGAAAGTCCCGAATGCAGGTTAGTAGTGCCAAGCATATAGCTAAGAGCAAGGGTGTCTTCGGTGACGAAGAATCTGAAGGAAGCTTAAGGCGAA
>DUQJ01000191.1 GCA_012837865.1 Clostridiales bacterium
AAAAGCTTGTTTTCTTAACAGATATAGAAGGTGTATTATTAGATAAAGATGATAAAGAAAGTTTAATATCAGTATTAACCTTAGATAAGGCTGATGAACTTATAAAAGACGGTTATATTGGTGGTGGAATGTTACCAAAGTTATACAACTGTGTTGATGCTGTTAAAAACGGTGTATCTAGAGTACATATTTTAGATGGTAGAATAGAACATTGTATGCTATTAGAATTTTTCACAGACAAAGGTATTGGTACAGCAATTGTTAATAACAATTAAAGGAGCAGAACAATGGTTAATAATCTCATAGAAGAAGCGGAAAAAGTTTTATTTAAAACATATAAGCGTTATCAAATTATTCTTGATAAAGGTGAAGGTGTATATCTTTATGATATAAATGGAAAAAAATATTTAGATTTTTCAGCTGGTATTGGTGTATATGCATTAGGATACGCAAATATCAAATTTAACAATGCATTAAAGCAACAAATAGACAAATTACTTCATACATCTAATTATTATTATAATCTTCCTTCGATTAATGCTGCAAAGAAAATCACTAAAGTATCAGGCATGGATAGAGTGTTTTTTACTAATAGTGGTACAGAGGCAGTTGAAGGAGCAATTAAACTTGCAAGAAGATATTATTATGATAAATATAATATAGCGAATAGTGAAATAATTTCCATGAATAGCTCATTCCACGGTAGAAGTATGGGAGCACTAAGTGTTACTGGGACTAAAAAATACAGGGAACCTTTTGAACCTTTGATAGGTGGGGTTAAATTTGCAAACTTTAATGATATTGAATCCGTCAAATCATTAATTAATAAAAAAACAGCAGCAATAATACTTGAACCAATACAGGGTGAGGGTGGAATATATCCTGCAGATAAAGACTTTATTAATGAAGTTAAAAAGATATGTGTTGAAAGTGATATTTTATTAATATTTGATGAAATCCAATGCGGCATGGGAAGAACTGGGGAGTATTTTGCATATCAGTATTACAATGTTAAACCAGATGTTTTAACAGTAGCTAAAGCCCTAGGATGTGGTGTTCCAGTAGGAGCGTTTTTAGCAAGTGAGAAGGTTGCAGGGTATTTAGTTCCAGGAGATCACGGAACTACATATGGCGGAAACCCATTTGTTACAGAGGCTGTTAATAAAGTTATTGAAATTTATGAAGAAGATGAAATATTAAAGAAGGTTAAAGAAGTTTCAGGCTATTTATTTGAAAAATTAGAAGAGGTAAAATCAAAACATGATATTATTGTAGATCATAGAGGAATTGGATTAATGCAAGGATTAGAATTTAGCATTCCAGTTGGACCTATTATTAATAAAGCAATTGAAAATGGTTTGATACTTATAGCAGCAGGCACTAATGTTATAAGATTTTTACCGCCTTTAATTATTAAAAAAGAAGAAATAGATGATATGATAAATATATTAATCAAATCTTTAAAGTAATTTGTAATTCTAGGTTTTTTTAATGCATTTAGAATATACTATAATGGAGACTTTAAATTATAAATGATTGTAGAAGGGATTTTAACTATGATTGGATTTATCATCGCCATTATTTCAGGTGCATTAATGAGTATACAGGGAGTTTTTAATACAGGAGTCACAAAAGATACAAGCATTTGGGTATCGGCATCATTTGTGCAATTTACAGCATTATTAGTATGTTTAACGGCATGGCTTGTTACGGGAAGAGAAGGAAACTTTACAGCACTATTAAAAGTAGAAAGCAAATACATGTTACTTGGCGGAGCAATTGGTGCATTTATAACCTACACTGTTATTAAATCTATAAATGTATTAGGCCCAGCAAAAGGGATAATGTTTATTGTTGTCGCACAATTATTAGTTGCATACCTTATTGAAGTTTTTGGTATGTTTGGAGTTGAAAAGGTTGGCTTTGATTGGAGAAAAATAATTGGTATGGCTATTTCTATAGCAGGTATTATCATTTTCAAATGGGATTAATGAAATATTAGATATAAATTCCTTAAATTAATGTTTTGCTATTGTAAAGGTAGAGATTTTTAAGTATGATATTATATAAGTATAGAGGCGCTTTTTAAATCTACTTATAAAAAGGAGTAGGTTTTATGAAAAAGCAAAGAAATATGGCTATTATGATAGCTTTTATTTTTATATTATCTGGTATAATATATTCACTACAGTATATATATAAAAAAG
>DUQJ01000192.1 GCA_012837865.1 Clostridiales bacterium
AGATATAAATTTAGCAGAAGATATAGTGCAAGATGCTTTTGTTGATATTTATATTTATAAAGAAAGATATAATTTTAAGAGTAGTTTTAAAACGTATTTATTTACAATAGGTAGAAATAAAGCGATTGATTATATTAGAAAATTTGGAAGGGAAATTTCTAGTGGAGAAGTTTTTGAATCAAGTCAATATAGTGATATGATCAACTTTAAAGATAGAATGATAGATAATCTTAATAATAGATATAAATCCCCAGAGGAAAATGCAATTAGAAATGAGGATTATAAAATTGTCCATACTGGTTTGGGTAAAATAAAAAAAGAATATTCTATAGCAATACATTTAATAGATTTAGAAGGGTTAAGCTATGCCGAGGCTGGTCAGATAATGAAGAAAACAATGCCTCAAATTAAAGTGCTAGTATACAGAGCAAGAAAAGCACTAGCTAAAGCGCTAAGGGAGGATGGTTTTATTTATGAAGACAGATAGAGAGTTTATAGATGGTATATATTTAAAAGCAAGAGAATATGAAAAGTCAGTAAAAACAAATGAAGATAAAATAAACATATTATCCTATAGATATATAAAACTATCGATTTCATTAACGGCTGCGATTGTAACTTTGGTGCTGGGTATCTTTGGATACAGGATGCTTGCTGATAATAATGCTTCAAATAAAGATTTATCACAACAGCCAAATGCAATATCTATAAGAGGCATGGAAGATTCAAATATTATTGAAGGACGTATTAAGAATATTAATAGCGAAAAAGGATATATTGTGGTTAAGGTAAATGAAATAACTAACCTTAATGAAGAATATGAAGATGATATAAGAATTAAAAAGAAGATTAAGATATATTATGATACTTCTTTAAATTATTTTAATAATAGAATTAAAAAGAATACAAATATAAAGATATATCTAGACAAGGACATACAAGGACATTGGTTTCTAATAGATATTGAAAGTTAAAAAAGGTGGATTATGGTTTTTAGCAGTTTACTATTCTTGTTTCGTTATTTGCCGATTGTCATATTATTATATTATATATCTCCACGTAAATTAAGGAATGCGGTTTTGTTTTTTGCGAGTCTAATATTTTATGCATGGGGTGAGCCAGTTTATGTTGTTATTATGCTTTTTTCAACTTTAGTAGATTATACACATGGTATCTTGGTTAATAATTTTAAAGAAAAAGGTGAATTGGGGAAAGCTAAACTAGTAGTTGCCTCTTCCTTGACGATAAACCTATTATTGCTAGGATATTTTAAATACTCTGATTTTTTAATTAGCAATATAAACAATATATTAAATCTTAATATACCCTTATTAAAACTAGGATTTCCTATAGGCATTTCATTTTATACATTTCAAACCATGTCATACACGGTTGATATTTATAGGGGACAAGCAAAGGTCCAAAAAAATATAATTTCTTTTGGTGCTTATGTTGCATTATTTCCTCAATTAATTGCAGGTCCTATAGTACAATTTAAAACAGTAGCGACGCAACTCGAAAATAGAAAAGAAAATAAAGATTTATTCTCATATGGTATTATCAGGTTTATAATTGGATTAGGTAAAAAAGTCTTGTTAGCAAATAATATTGGCTTGCTATGGAAACAGATTAGTCTAATGCAAATTAATAATTTGCCAGTATTAACAGCCTGGATTGGAATAATAGCATTTGCATTTCAAATATACTTTGATTTTTCAGGTTATTCAGATATGGCTATAGGGCTCG
>DUQJ01000193.1 GCA_012837865.1 Clostridiales bacterium
CATCTCTTATTGGATTTTCACCATTTATAATAAATAATGATCTCTGTAGCATTGGTACATGTTTATTTATATCTATATAAATATACTCTTTTAATTCTTCTAATGCTGTCATATTTCCCCCTTTTTTTATAAATAAATCTAAGCTTTACAATACATCTATCTCTCGTCTCCAACTTCCTCTAAAACCCCTAATCCCTCTGCTATTAAAAACATTAGGGATATCCCTTTTAAACTGCCCTTTAATCCAAATATGCAACCTACTATCCTTATTGCTGATTTTACTAAACTAATGTATAAATGCCATTTACTATTCATTATATTCACCTCCTAAAAATTTAAGTTTGATTTCATAATACATTCAATTTTTCTTTATCCCTTATACTTATAATTTTCAATATGATTTTGGATATCATTTATCAATTGCTCTTTGGTAAAATCCTTTGTTTTGTTTACCATATCATACATCCACAAATCACTATCTAAGATTAAAGTCATGTTTTAAGTTATTTTAACCATAAAGTAAAGTTATTGTAATAACCCTCAAAGTCTAATTTAGTACAATCCTTTATACTATCATAAGATACCTCTGGTATAGCTTTAGTGTCTGCAATAATATTCATTAGCTCTTTAATTACCTTACTGTTATCACCAGCTGATACTACTATATTTTTATTATCAACTAAACACAAATCACTCATAAATACTCCTTTCACATAACATAAAATTCATGTTTCATATTATAAATCCAACTTCCATCCTGTTATGTCTATCAACACATATTTTCCAACTATCTTATCACAAAATTCATTAACATTTTCATAACTTATTTCAGATTTGCTATAACAATCAAATTCTTCTGTCATTATTCTATCTTCATAACCACCTCTGACTTTAACTATATAATAATCTTCATCATGCTTTATAATTAAGATAGAAGATACATATGATATTCTATGACTTGGTAGTTTTCTTAATAGTTCTATTTTCTGTTTATAATCATAAACTGTGGTTAACTTTATGTTATTCAATCTCATAACAGTTCTCCTTTCTATAAGACAAAATTCTCAATTGATGTTATAATCTTGTATATTCATAAAATTCATTTCCTCTGTTACAAAACTCTTTTACCATCCCACGCACTAAACCATACGACATTCCAGAATGATCTTGTTTATTAATCTCAGCCTTTGCTTCATCTAAAGCTCTATTACTATTTAGTATTTTTACTATATCAAGGCAACATCCTAATTCCATACCGTGATATAAGTCTCTAAGTCTTATAGGAACAATTTCTTTCCAATAATCCCATTTGTCTGCTGTTAATATTTCCTTGCCTTTCATTACCCATTCATCTACTAATGATGGTACACTATCTTGATATTCTTTTTCTCTTCTCTTATAGTCTTCTCTCCAATCTTCTTGTGCTTTATCAAATTCAGCTTTTGTTTTGCCTGTAATTTGTTTATATGCACCATCCATTGTAACTGTATCAGAATATAACATTGTTCCGTTAAATGTTCCACATACTAATTTACCTTTTGCTTTATGCATTAATAATTCATTAACTGCACGTTCTATTGTACTACCACACGAAAAATCTATTTCATCATAATTTTTTTTCATAATATACTCTCCTTTTTGACATCAAATTTAAGTTTTATTTATATTTTACTATTAATACTTTAATTATTCACTTGCTTTAAAATTGTAAATAGGCTTAATGATTTTTAAAACCTCTATAGTATCATCTATATTATCTAGTATCTCATCCATTGATTTATATGCCATCGGTGCCTCATCAAGAGTTGACTCGTTAACGCTAGTTGTATAAATACTAGACATAGTTTCTTTAAATTCTTCAAGGTTTAAACTCTCTCTTGCTTTAGTTCTACTCATTAATCTACCTGCTCCATGTGGTGCAGATTCATTCCAATCCTTATTACCTTTGCCTACTCCTAGAATGCAACCATCTCGCATATTAATTGGGATTAATAACAATTCCCCCTTCTTTGCTGATATGGCACCTTTACGAACAATATTGGATTCATGGTCGATATAATTGTGTACAGTTGTAAAATCATTAAGACTATTCAAACCATAATTATCAAGAATTAATCTAGCTATAGTCCATCTATTAGTGTCTGCATACTCTTGACATATTCTCATATCATGCAAGTATTGTTCACGATATTTTCCTGTAAGATAGCATAAATCTTTAGGAATGTTAAGAGGATTAGAATTAAATTTATTGTAAAGTTCTTTAATTGCGTTTTGTATTTCCTTTCTTCTGCCTTGTTTTTTATATTCCTCAATTAATTTTCCTTGCATTTCATATAACTCATCTTTACCTTGCATTAATTCAATTGCTAAATTCTGATAATGTTTTGCAACCTGATTACCAAGATTCCTACTTCCAGTATGAATAACTAAATATTTACTCCCTTCATCATCTATATCCACTTCAATAAAATGATTTCCTCCACCAAGAGTGCCAATTGAACGTTCTATTCTCTTCATGTCTTTTAACCTTCTGTAGCAATGTAGCTCTTGTAGCTTATCAAACCTAACTAGCCTATAATCATGTGTATTGCGCCCACTAGGAATATTGTCTCTAATTACATTATCTAGTTTTTCTAAATCAATGTCCGTATTCCCCAACTCAATCGTTAGCATTCCACAGCCTATGTCAACTCCAACAATATTTGGAATTACTTTGTCACCTAAATCAGCCGTAAAGCCAATTACACAACCCATTCCTGCATGAACATCAGGCATTACTCTAACCTTACAATCCTTAAAAGCTGGTTGGTCAATTAAAGTATTGATTTGGTCTAATGCTCCTTGTTCTATATTCTCTGTAAATATTTTTAAATCACCCATTTTTATTGTCCTCCTCTTAAAACTTCTCAATAAAATTCTCATTTGGTTTGATTTTCACAATACTCTTTACATCTGCACTTTATTTCTTCTGTAGACATATCCTTATAATCACCCTGAAAAATGCATACGCAATATGGATTATTACTTGCTGCCTTTCCAATACTCACAAGTGATTTATATTGATCTAATTGTTTTAAGTCGTCTAGTTTACTTACGTCACCCATTAATCCAAATACACTATAACAATGTGTAAAAATATCACTTTTAGGTATATATAATACAAAACTTACATCTATGGTAATCACATCCTTTCTACTTTTAGCATGAAATTCAAGTTTTATTATAAGCTTTAACAGTATCTCTTTGTTTTTATCGTATATTAATGTTTATATTTGTATTGCTTTCTACCTCACTTATAGCTTCATTTACTTTAGCCAATAGGACAAGAGCAAACTCCGATTCTTCATACCAATTTTCAATTCGCTTTCCATAAGCTTTACATGCTTCAGGGTTATCTCCTTCTCTTATTTTGGACTCCCAATAATTCATGCTACTAGAGTTGGTCTTTATCACTCTATCCAATAAGAACTTTAGCCTTTTTAATTCAGTATATGTTAACACCATTGTATTTCTCCCTTCTCAATAAAATCTCTCTTTGATTATAATACATTTTACTCTAATATATCAATAGTAGATACCCATCCTACTAAATCATTAGGTGACATATATACTTGATACTCATCTGGGTAATAACAAGACTTATACATGATAGATCTAAACCATAATTTTCCTGTCGTTTCATTAAGAAAAGGCTTTACCTTATCGTAATATTCATTTGATGAAACACATCTCAATCCGATTATACTATTTTTATCAACTTCATATTTAACTCCATCCAACATAAAACTCCACATATATTTATCCTCCTATAAATTCACATCATTATATTACATTATTTCATATCCTAAATTAACATCATTATATAGTTGTTCCAGCTCTTCCTCACAAATGCAAATGTAGTCTAATGTGACAGTTAGTGATGCATGGTTAAAAATCCTCATTAATTCGACAAGTGTTTTATCTTTTTGTATCGAATGGTCATATCTTACCCTTGCAAATGTTTTTCTCAAACTATGTGAACAAACATTATATTCAATTTCAGCACTTTTTGCTACACTTTTAATTATGCCGCCCCATGTACTAGGTTTAATGTACCCACCCTCCCTACTCTCAAAGATATAACTATTTATATCTCTAATTTTGCAATGTATTCTATATTCATCTATTGCTCTTTTAAAGGCATCATTATATTTTAATAATACATGTTTTTTCTTTTTTCTTGTTTTTTTAGGTGTAATCTTCTTCCCTTCAAGAAAATTAAAGTCTTTATCATATATATCACTCCACTTTAGTGATACTAAATCACTTGCCCTAAGTCCGATATTCATACCCATAATAAATCCAGCAAGATTTCTTCTAGCTATTAGTTCTTTTTGCTTGCTTTTTTTAGCAATAGCAATATCTATTTGTTTTTGAAAACATTGCACCATTTTGGGTATATCTTCTTCCTTGAATGGATATACATTATCTCTATTTTTCTTTGCATTACTTTTAGTCTGTTTAGGTTTACCATCCTTTCTAAGCTTTATATCCTTACCTTTAACTTTTTTCTTGCCAGTTGTAAAGTCTAACACTTTACCTTTTTTCTTAACTTCTTCTTTTCTTATTGGCTGTGTATTCATGAAACACCACCCTCTCTATAATTTTATGTCTTAGTTATCTATTGCTATTCTTGAAACGACTTGGAGGAATATACATACATCCAGTTTTTAAATAATATTCATCTTTAAACTTTTTATATTCTTCTCGTGCTTCCCTTAACTCACTTATATATTTTGTAACATCTTTCGTGTTTTGCCTTATTTCGATTTCTTTCCATATTATACTTATTATTATGCAAGTTATTCCTAATGTTAATTGCATTACTTCTCCTCCTATTTTGTTATTATATAACCTTCCTTGTTTAAATGATCTGCAAGTGATTCTAATGCTTCATCTACACTTTTATAATCAGTTTCTATATATTTATTAGCGTTAGGATTCTTCTTATCAATTAGCTCCCAACCATAACCTTTTTCTTTTTTAATTAGATCAAACCCTGCACTCCTAATTGCGTTAAACTTTTTATATAATTCTGTCCCTTTAATACTAATTACTGTCAATGTTATTTCCTCCTATCTTTTTTTAATCAAATCAGCATTTTATGTTTTCCTTGTAATACTTTTTCAGCCACTTATCAAAATCTCCATTATAATTCACATGGTCTACATATCCATCGAAATATATCTTATATAGAACTTCATATATTTCACCATCACTCATACTCCTAATTACATTAAAAAATGTTTTTGTTTGCTTTTCATTCATACTTATATCCTCCTATAATATATTCAGTTATTTAATATCATTTTCATTACATCTTATTTGAATCCAATTATCTGTATCTGTACGATAATCCCACAATTTATCCAAAATAGGTTGATATTTGGCATCTAACTTTACACTGTTTTTACAATTATCTGTTTCGCCAACATAGTATCCTCTTTCCCATTCTGAAGTTTTGTATCTTTTGAATTCAATGCTCTCTATATACATACATTATCCTCCATCTCATCAATATGTTTTCTAGCCTTTTCTACACTTTCAAAATGTCTAAAGTGTTCATTCATAATAAAATATCTAAAGTCATAACATACTATACCAATAGCAATATCTACTCCTTTATATGTCTCAAATTTTTTTAACATTTTTCAACCCTCCCTATCAAATAATTGTCTGATGTTATAATCCTATCCAGCATCCAGCATAATCACAAGCATCATAGAATTGTGCTAGTCTTTCATTAACTAATTCTGTTCTACTTTCAAATCCATAATTATCCATATCTTCATTGCTTAAAATCAATTCATCATCGCCTTCAAGTAAGAAATATAATTCATCTACTTCATTATAGCCGTAATCTTCTTCGTTCATTTTATTCATAAGTCTCTTACAACAAACCCTTAAATATTTTACTATAGATGCTTGATTTTCTTTTGTCTCTTCACTTGATATTAACTCTCTTAATTGTTTGCCATCATGTTCTAGTCTATATTTCCACACTCTCATTTTTACATCCTCCTATAAAATCAGAATTTTATTGTACCTTATATTATTTTAGAAAATATTTATAAGATATCATATTCTATGTCTAACTCTCCTTCAACTACTTTTAATAATTCTACTCCTGTTCCACAATTTCCATTACAGTCTTTTGGATCAATATAAGTTATTTTAACTATAGCACTTGTTTTCTCTCCAATAAGTTTTATACAATCTCCTATGGAAAGTGTATCTGTAAGACAATTACCTAGTATAGTGTAATTACTCTCTCCTGAGCAAATTCTACTCAATAGATGGGTATTATAGAAAAAGGTGGCTCTTTTTACTTTCATTTAATTTCCCTCCTTATAAAATAAGTAATTTATTTGTTAATTGTATGTTACACGTTTGTTATGTTCTTTAATTAATTCATATCTTAAATCCACTGGCAAATCTTCTACATACACACTAATGTGACGATATGTATTATCTATTTCATTAAAACCACATTGTACACAAGTACCCATTACAAAACCCAATTTATTCCCACATTTTTTACAAGTCATATTATCTACTCTTAACCTTTCTGATAAAATAATTGTTTTATTTAACGTTTTTCATTATCAAAAAACCTATTGTCTCTACTAAATCTTTTATATCTGCCTTACCTGTAATTTCTATAATATTATCTGAGTTAGCACATACTATTTCATAAATTTTAAAACTAATTATACTAGATTGATATAAGTTTGTGTAATCCACTTTGCCGTACTTGTTTTCAAGTTTAAGTCTAGCATCCTCCATTGAATCTGCAAAAACATATCCTGAATTTTTTCTTGAACCCCAAAAGTTTGCATTGTAATCTACATTGTATTTGTACATCTTCATAGCTTATTCTCCTTTTCTTTAATAAAACCATACTTTTATTTTATTTAATAACTGTAATATTCGCAATAATCTCCAAATGTTATAGATTGTTCACTCTCATCAATTTGAATATTGCCACTGTTTAATTCTATGTTTTCATCAACGATATAACTTCCACCATTAGCTTCATTATAATCAATATCGTGTGTCCTCATCTTATAGTTTCCCTTACCTTCACTTTGCAGCTTTTGTAAATACATTATTAATTCGTTTAATTCCACTTTACATCCTCCTTTCTAGTTTTATTTATTATCTGTCAATAGTTACTTATGTCTTACTTTAATGCTAATGGTAGTATAGGAATTGAACCTATAAGTAAAGCTATTTAACACCGTCTGTTCTACCAATTAAAACTTACCATATATTTTCTAAGTTTTTTTGTCTCACTTCATCGGTATCTCTATACCCTGTATTTAATTTTAATATAGATGGAAAACTACCCATTTTATCAAGTTTAAATACCTTGTGTTTACTGCAATAATTTTTATTCATTTTTAGTTTATCTACACTATAACTATTTTTTAGAAGCCTACACACAACCTTGTCATCTGTTATTTCGGTAACAACATATGCTAAAGATTTTCTAAATGATCCATAGTTCTTAGCTACTAAGTCCCCTACCTTTAAGTTTTCCATTGTTTTTTCTAACCACTTCATATCTTCATTTAATCCTTTTTTTAATCCTTCTAAATTTGTCATGTTTTTATTCTCCTTTTTTTATTTAGTTTAATAGTTACATTTTAAAATCAAAATTTATAGTTACTACAACAACTTAATATTTTATAAATAATCTTCTAAATCTCTACCAATATCTTTTAGATATGTTTCTAATTCTTTTTTAGTCATTACATTCGCTGTGTCTCTTGATCCTTGCCATTGGCTAGAACGTTGAACTAACCACATATCTTCTACTTCGTCATCATCTATCTCTAAAACTTTGTTGATATACTCATGGCAACCAATGCCACCTGTTGTATAATTGCTTCCATCCCATACATCAATACAAGTTTCTGCATCTGCAACAACTATAACTTCTGTGATAGATATATCATTATAGCCATCATTAATATGTTTTTTTCGGTTTGATTGCCCGTCTAGATAACTAACATATACCAACTCATCAAAACCGCCTAGATCTTCAAATTCACTATCATTCCAATTGAATACTACTTCGTTCCTCAGTTCTTCTTCATCGGTGCATGCAGAGATTTCTGCAACTACTTCTAAATCAGAAAAGAATTCTTCTAGGTTTTCTATGGTTTCGTACTCATCATAATCTCCATCTTCTTCTTTTTGCTTTCTGAATTTGTCGTATTTTTCGGTTAATTCTTCTAGATTATGGTTTTTAGGATCAAGCCCTGTTAAATAATAGTTATCATAATCAATAGTTACTGCTTTTTTGATTTCTTCTTCTCTATATAAGTATCCAAATCCTTCTTCCTCTTCATAATAATCTTCCCATATTTGCATTTTTGTTAATTCTTCCATTTTTTTCATCTTAATTCTCCTTTTTTATAATATACTTTGTTAATATTTTACTATGATAATACATGATTTACAAGTTACTTTTTACACTTTAATTATACTACATTATAAAATACTTGTCAATAATTTTATACTATGTTTGTTTATCTATTTATAGCCAATAGATTTTGCTCTAGTAATTCTTTTTTAGCCTCTCTATACTCTTGCCAGTTGTCTACTGTAGTAACTCTTACACCATCTACTAATACTATAATCTCACCACTGTATCCATATTCATAATCTATTTTGCCCATGTTTTTATCCTCCTTTTTATTTAAAATAGTTGTTTAATATGATGATAATGTTCCATTTTGCATATGTATGTGTACTCATATTATTGCTCACAATGTTAAAAAAACTTAGTACAAACCATATTAAAAGTGCTGCTGATATTAGAGTTGTTAGTAATTCTAGTTTATTGTATTTGCTTAGATCATATTTTAACTTATTTAATAGTTTCATTTGTTGTTTGTCTCCCTTTCTTTTAGTTCCTCTACCACCTGGAATATTGATAAGTGATAGAGGTTTATAGTTTATATAATCGCTATAATCATTAAGCTATGTCTTGTTCATATCGTGGACTTAATCCATATTTCTCTACTACTTCAGCAATTATTTTTTTAACATTATCTATTCCACGTTTTTCTATAACATCATCTAAATTATCTAAACATTCTTTTTTTGTGAATCCACTTGATAAAATCATCCCACATTCTGCACTAGATAAATTATAAGTGCTTTCTTCTTTTTTAATAAACATTTCTATTCCATGTTTTATTATAGGTTCAGCTAAACATTTTGTATATTTAAGTCCTTCTTTAGTGTGCATACCTTTATAAAACTCTTCTTGCTTTTTAGTTTGTGGCTTCTTACGTGGTTTAAACTCAATCTGACCTTTAAAGTCTTCGCTTGTAATACTGTTTAAATACTCTAATCTCTTATTATTAGTACGTGGTAGCTTTAAGCCTGTTATATGTTCAAAAGTCTTAATACTTGCTATATTATCATTGTGTAGCCATGATATTATTTCTTCTTTACACTTAGGATTGTCAAAGTTATCTATCATTACTAGAAGTTTATAACTATTGACACTTGCTTCATTGCCTATTATATAAAGAAAAATTTCATTCATTAGTTTTATTTTACCTTCATCTTTGTAGTTAATTGCTTCACTCCATAACCATTCATCAAACTGTTTCTCTTCTTGTTCCTGACGTTCTATTTCTTCTTGTAGGCGTTTTTCTTCTTCTAGCCTTGCTTGTTCTTCTTGTGCTAGTTTTTCGTCTTCTTTTTGAATATATAACCTTACTTGTTTATCTGTTGTCAAGTTGTTTCCAATTAAATATAAAGCAAAATCATGTTCAGTTTTTGTAATAATCCATGATGAATCTTCGCTGCTCATTCTGTATTCAGTTTTGGGTTTGTTAGGTTCTCCAGTTCTTTTATTATAAGTAATAACATTCTTCATTATTTCTGGTGTATAGCCTAGTTGTATAACTCTAATGATAAATTCTTTACGTTTTAAGATAATACTATTATCATCTAATTCTAAAGATTTACCATTATAGGAATACGACTTATCTAATGTATCTTCAATACGTGTTTTGCCAGGTTTTTTTCTTCCATCTGTAAAGCCTAAATAATTTTTGATTTTCATTTTCTGATCTCCTTTTTAATTGTGTTATAGTTGGTTTATGTGATCTGTTTACTAGTTACTCTTTAACTTGATTATATTATATCATATACCATTAAGTTATGCAATAGATTTATTGTATATTTATCTATTTATTTATAATATAATTAAGTCGTTAAGCCTATCAGTGGAATTTGCATCCACTCCATGTTGTATAGTCTGTTATGCTTGTGATAGACGTTTGATGATGATTAATTCATCTGCAAGTGCATTATTACGTTTAATTCACCTGTAGCTGCATTGTCGTGTTTAAAGCCCCTAAAAGTTAAATGTAAGCTACATCTTCACACGTATAACCTTGTTCAGTCAATACTTCTTCTAAGATTTCATAATCTGTCATATATGGATAATCTTCACTGCTACTGTAGTTAATTCTTAAATTCTTTTCATCAATTGCATCTTGCATTTGTTCAGGGTTGCAATTTGATTCTACTAGCATATGTCCACAATAATCATTATCACATGTAAGTAGATAGGCATATTCATTCATTGTGTTACACTCCTTTCATAATCTTCTATAATATCCCTTATTTCAAACTCAATATCCCTTATTTCAAACTCATATTGTTCTTTATAGTCTACTAGTGATGTTGCACCATACATAAAATCAACGATCTTATCAGGTACATTATTTTCTGGATTACCATTTTTAATAATAAATATTATATCACTAGTATATTGTTTATCCCCTCCAATAGTAACACCTTCTAGTAAACTGTATCTGCCTTGTTCTGTTTCAAAATAATAACCTTCTTGATTTCTTTTTAACATATTTATTCCACCTTTCATTGTTATATAAAATCAGTCTTTTATTTTAAATCTATACATCTCCAACTATCCACAAATTCCTTTAATTTATCTTTATCCACTTGTATAATACCCTTGTCAATCATATTTTGTAACTCCTCTAATCTAATCCATGTACCATTTGAATCCCTATAAGTTACTTTAAAATCATCAGGCGTAATTGCTAAACTTGGTCGTGGATTAAAAATTGAATATATATTTAAACCATATGCCATAATTTTATCTCCTCTCTTTCTAATCAAAATATTCTTTTATTTACTCATAGTATTATATCCAATTCCTTATACAATTCTAAAATCATTTCTTGGCATGCTTCCATATCGTTATATAAATCTTTCATATCGTAAGGAACTCCATTTTGCCCATGCCCTGAATTATCTAACCATAAATAAGTTTCTTCTGATACGTCAAAATTTAAATATCTTTCATATAGTAAAGCTACTAATGAGTCTATATCCTCTACACCATCTATACCTATATTAAAATCTTGACCCGCTGGGCTAAATTTACTTAATTCAAAATATTCTCCATCTATTGTTACGTTCCACTCTAAATTTTCAGCTACCTCTATTATTTTATTGATATCTTCTTTACTCATAATATCCTCACTTTAGCTTGAACATTAATTAAATTATTCTCAATCCAGATATTAATATTTTCTCTCATTTTGTCTAAGCTATCTGTATCTTCTGTTAATAGTGTTACTTCATACGCTTCACCAAACTCTGGTAATACTTTAATTGTAACCTCTTGCATATCATTGTTTTCTCCGTATAACATTTTATTTCCTCACTTTCTAGCCTGTTTAGGCTTATAAAATATTATTTGATATATTCTGTTAATCCTAAATATTCAATCAAATTCCAAAATGTTTTATTATTCATTGATCCTTTATATTCCGTTGTAAGCTGCTGAACTGTTTTATCTTGATATAATAATTCTTTTAGAAAATTTGTTACCTCAATTTTTGATCTGTTCTTATATTGTGCTTTTATAATGTCAATTACCGCATCATTTAAAATACACTTATTTCCTTTGTCTACTGGCATTGTTTAATGCTCCTCTCTTATATAAAATCTGCTTTTTATTTAATCAATCATATGTTCAGCATGTTCTTTTTCTGTTATTCCTGAAGGTGTTTGCAATGTTCCCATACAATAATCGTATTCGTACCAATCAGCAATATCATCTTGCAGCGCTTCTAAAATATGAATAGCAACTAAAAAATCGTCACTCTCAATTTTTTCTTTTGCAAAATCTTTTAATGTTTCATAGGTTGTAATATCATCTCTTTCTTCGTTTAATTGATCCATAACCTCTTCAAAATTTTTATTGTTATATTCTTTCCTTGTCATAATTTTTCCTTCTTTCTGCTCCATATGAGCCTATAAATTCTATTTTTTATTCAATTACTTTATCTATTAATGTTGAATGATATTGTCCTTTATATTTCTTATGCATCTTCTGATGTGCTTCTATATAGTTTTTTACTTCAACAATTTCATGTTTCTTTGTACTATCATTCATTGATATTTCCATTTTTATTTTCATGTTTATATTTCCTTTCTTATAAGATAAAATTACAATTTTATATTACTATTGTTTTAATGGTTGTTTCCATTTTGGAAGATACCACTTTTATTAAAATTTTAAATTAATTACCTTTTTTACTTTCTCAAGTCCTAATTTATAAGGATTTCCAAA
>DUQJ01000194.1 GCA_012837865.1 Clostridiales bacterium
TAATAAAAGTAATAACTGTCCAGACATACTTTCTTGAAGAAAGTGAATAAATAGAATACTACAAAAGGCACCCATTGTCATAATGCCTTCAAGTGCTATATTTACAACACCACTTCTCTCCGAAAACATTCCACCTAAAGCTACAATTAATAAAGGTATAGTGAAAACCATTGTTTGTTGACATATAAAATAAACATTACTCATTATTCTTTTTCTCCTTTCCTTTTATTAAAACGAGAAACAAATGATTGAATAATTAAAGAAAATGCGCTGAAATAAATAATTACAGCTATTATAATTTCAATTACTTGTGGAGAAAAATTATATAATTGTAAGTAAAATCCGCCTTCTGTAATATATGCAATAAAGAGTGCAGAAAACAATATCCCTATCGGATTAGATAATCCAAGTAGTGCTACAGATATTCCTGTAAATCCTTCTGCTGCAATTACATCAACAATTTCTATATGCTTACCCGAACCTGCAAGGTATAGCAATCCACCTGCTAATCCTGCTAAAGCACCAGCAATTGCCATAGATAAAACAATACTCTTTTTTTCATTGATACCAGCATATTTACTAGCATCTCTATTATATCCAACGGCTTTCAGTTCGTATCCGAAAGTTGTTTTATTTAATATAATATTTATAATAAAAACAGCAATTATTGCAATAATTATACCACCGTGAATACTTGAACCAGGAAAGACCTTATCTAATCCCATTTTAGGTATTTGTGAATATTCTGGCACTGGAACTGATTGATTTCGTTTTTGATCAAATAAAAACGAACTATTTCCCACCAAATAATTTACAAGGTACATACCAATATAATTCATCATTATTGAAGAAATCACTTCATGCACATTAGCATATGCTTTTAATAAACCTGGTATTAAGGCCCATAATGATCCAGCAACAAATGACGCTAATAAAGCTAATACCCAGTGAGCTGGACCTATTGATTTAATTGCAACTGATGTATAAATTCCTGCATAAGCTCCTATAATAAACTGACCTGATGCGCCTATGTTAAACAAGCCTGTTTTAAATGCAAATCCAACAGATAGGCCTGTTAGCATAATAGGAGTTGCGAAATAAAATATCTGACCTATACCTTTAAATCCATATGACAACGCTCCAGTAAGAATCGTAATAAAACCACCAAAAGCCTGTGAAGGATTACTCACTAATAATATTAAAAACCCAAATATTAATCCAACTACTATGGCAAATACAGAAGATAGGACACCCAGATTAAATCTTTTAACATATTGTTTGTTTTTTACATTTGATGTTTTAATAATTATCCCTCCCTTTTTGATCCTGACATATAAAGGCCTAGTTCTCTAGTAGTAATGTTATTAGGATTTAGTGAAGCAACGATAGCACCTTTATATATAACTAATATCCTATCGCTTAAATTCATTACTTCATCCAATTCAAGGGATACTAATAAAACAGCATTACCTTTGTCTCGCTCAATTACTAATTGTTTATGAATATATTCTATCGCACCTACATCTAGGCCTCTGGTTGGTTGCATAGCTACAAGAATATCAGGATTTCTAGATATTTCTCTTGCAACTATTAATTTTTGTTGATTTCCACCAGACATACTTCTTGTAATCGTCCTTATGCCTTGACTGGTTCTTATATCATATTCTTTTATAAGCTTCTCACCATATTCTTTAATATTATATTGTTTTAAAAATCCTTTTTTATTAAAACTAGGTTCAAAATATTGTTGCAAAATACTGTTCTCTGCTAAATTGTAGTCTAAGACTAGGCCATACCTATGCCTATCTTCTGGTATATGTGATAGACCATGCGTGTTTTTGTACCTAATAGATTTTTTTGTAACATCCTCTCCATTTAAAATAATTTGTCCCGAATCAGATTGTATTAATCCAGTGATAGCCTGTATTAATTCAGTTTGCCCATTACCATCTATTCCAGCTATACACAGTATTTCACCACGTTTAACATTAAAACTTACATTATCAACAATATTCTTATTATGTCCTTCTCGATTCGATTTTATGGATAAATCTCTTACTTCAAGAACATTATCTGTAGGCTTTGATTCTGATTTATCTATATTAAGATTTATCTTTCTTCCAACCATCATTTCAGACATAGTTTCAATTTCAGTATCCTTAACATTAACAACACCAATATATTTCCCTCGTCTAATAACCGTACATCTATCTGCTACTTTCTTAATTTCAGCTAGCTTATGAGTAATAAAAATAATTGATTTTCCTTCTTTAACTAACTTTAACATTATACCCATTAATTCATCTATTTCTTGAGGAGTTAATACTGCTGTAGGCTCATCTAATATCAGTATTTCATTATCTCTATAAAGCATCTTCAGTATCTCAACTCTTTGTTGCATACCCACTGTTATATCAGATATGATTTCATCTGGATCAACACTCAAATTATACTTTTCACTTAAAGATATAATCTTTTCCTTTGCTATATCCATCTTTAAAAAACCATTTTCAGTAGTTTCTACACCAAGTATTATATTTTGTAAAACTGTAAAATTATGAACTAATTTAAAATGTTGATGTACCATTCCAATACCAAGTTCATTTGCATCAAGAGGATTATTAATACTTACTTCCTGTCCTCTTATTTTGATATTACCTTCTTCTGGTTGATATAACCCAAATAATACACTCATAAGAGTTGATTTACCAGCACCATTTTCTCCAAGAAGTGCATGAATTTCCCCTTTTTTGACTTTAAGAGTAATATTATCGTTAGCTTTAATACCAGGGAACTCTTTAGTAATATTATTCATTTCAATAATATAGTCCAATTGATACCTCCTAACTTAAAAAAGGTGCCGAAGCACCTTTTAAATCAGTAATTAATTAATTGATTCTACTGTTACAGTTTCAACAGGTATTTGTGTTTCATCATCAACATCTTCGTCTTTAACTAATGAAAGATTACCAGATAATAATTCGGCATATATACTATCATAATCAGCTTTTGTAAAAGTATTAAATTTAGATGTGTTCATAGGTAGTCCTACACCATCGTCATTTGCACTTAATGTTATAATTTTACCACCTGGAAATGCATTATCATAATATGCTTTAACGCCATCATAAACTGATATTGATAACATTTTAAGCGCTGATGTAATTACTGTAGCTGATTCACCCGATTGGTCAACATCTACTCCAATAACTTTAGCATTAGTATCTTGAGCTGCTGCCATTACAGAATTACCAACTGCACCACCACATGCGAATATTACCTCAGTTCCTTCATTATACCATGATGTAGCCATTGATTTAACTTCAGGAGTCGCATCGAAACCACCAGTGTAATGATATTTCAAATCTATATTAGATATTCCAAGTTCTTTAGCAGCATAATCTGCACCTTGTACAAATCCATAACCAAAACGTTTAACAGCTGGTACAGCCATGCCACCCATAAATCCTAATTTAGTGTAACCGTCTTTCACTGCAGCATACCCAGCTAAAAATCCTGCTTGCTCCTCTGCATAGAAAATTGCATATACATTGTCATTAATTTTAAAATCTGTGTAATCTTTATCATGTGGCTGACCATCTAAAATTATAAATTTAATTTTTGGATACAAGTCCTGTGCTTTATAAACTGCCTCTTCAAATAAATACCCTGGGCAAACAACTAATTTAGCACCACCATCAATAGATAACTTAATAGTGTTTAAGTATGCATCTGTTGTTTTTTCTGCTGGTTGATAATATTTGTAGGTAACATTCTTTTCTTTAGCGTATTTTTCTACACCTTCCCAAGCACCTTAATTAAAAGACTTGTCATCAATAGTTCCAATATCTGTTATTAATGCTAATTCATACGTTGATTTTTTACTGCATCCCACCATTGCAAATGCAAGTCCTGTGAATAATA
>DUQJ01000195.1 GCA_012837865.1 Clostridiales bacterium
CTATTAAATATATTTATAAATATCCTTATCACAAACATCCATACCCTAGTAGGAGCTCATTGGATTAAAATCAAATTGCAAAGTAACAGCTTTTAAATGTTCGGAATAATTATAGTAACCTTCCAAATAATTTTTAATATTTATTAATTCTTCGTATTCCTTATGTTTTATATATATTACATATCTATATATATCATTTGCTTTGGTTAATTGCGCTGGCGCTGGCCCTATTATTTTATAAGATTTATCTTTATCAAATTCAACTATTGCCTTGCCTAATAAGTTTGATGCCTGTTTTGCTTGTTCATCATCTTTTGATTCAATTAATGCTAATAATATATTTGCTTCAGGAGGATACATCATAAGATTTCTATATAGAATTTCTTGTGAATAAAATCCATTGTAATCCCCTTCTGATGCTGTAATTACACTATAATGTTCTGGGCTATATGTTTGTATAACAACTTCCCCAGGTATTTCCCCTCTACCAGCTCTTCCAGCTGCTTGGCATAAAAGTTGAAATGTTCTTTCGCTAGAACGGAAATCCCCTACATGTAATGACATATCTGCTGCCAATATCCCAACTAAAGTTACATTAGGATAATCATGACCTTTAACAATCATTTGTGTTCCTACTAAAATATCAGCCCTCTTTTGTGAAAAATCTTTTAAAATTCTTTCATGGGCTCCTTTATTTTTAGTAGTATCGGAATCCATTCTTAAAACTCTTGCATTAGGGAATTCCTTTTTAACCATCTCTTCAACTTTTTGTGTTCCTATTCCAAAGGATGAAATATATTTGGAATTACACTTTGGGCATAATTTAGGCATATTCTCATCATAATTACAATAATGGCATACTAGTTTTTGATTATTATGATATGTCAGTGATATATCACAGTGATTGCATTTTATAACATGTCCGCATTCTCTGCAAGATACAAAGCCTGCATAGCCTCTTCTATTTAAAAACAGCATAATCTGTTCTTGTTTGCTTAATCTATCATTTATCAGTTCTCTTAATTTATTACTAAATATCGTATGGTTTTTATTCTTAAGTTCCTCCCTTAAGTCTACAATCCATGTGTGTGGCAAAATCGCATCTTTCGCTCTTTTATTTATTTTGAATAATTCATATTCGCCATTTAAGGCTTTTTTATATGTTTCTACAGAAGGTGTGGCTGAACCAAGTATAATAGAAGCATCAAGGAGTTCTGCCCTTTTAATAGCTACATCTACAGCATGGTACTTAGGTGAGGTTTCACTTTTATAACTCGTTTCATGTTCTTCATCTATAATTATTAGGCCAAGATTCTGAAATGGTGTAAATAATGCTGATCTAGGTCCTATTATAATATCTATTTCACCCTTCTTCGCTCTTGTACTTTGATCATATCTTTCACCCAAAGACATCTTTGAGTTAATTATAGACACTCTATCTCCATATCTTGCATAAAACCTCATAACCATTTGATATGTTAATGCAATTTCTGGTATTAAGAATATAATTTGTTTGTTTTCTTTGATTACAGAGTCTATTATACCCATATATACTTCTGTCTTACCACTTCCTGTTATACCATGTATAAGATATTTCTTTCTAATACCTTCTCTGTAATCTTTATTAATCGAATCAACAATATATTGTTGTTCATTATTCAATTCAATTGTTTTTTTATCTAAGGTTAAATTAGATACAGGATTTCTATATATCTGTGATGATTTTATATCAATAATTTTCAACTCTTTTAAATCATTTATTGTCTTAGCAGATACTTTTAAATTTTTAATAATATAATTGTAATTAATTTTAGGGTTAATTATCAATTCATGTAAAATTCTTTCCCTCGCTTTATATTTCTTCCTTTTATATTCTTTATATATATTAATTGCATCATTTTTATCAATTATTAATTCAATTGTTTTATCTTCTTTAATCTTGACTGTTTTTTTAACAGGCATTACAGTTTTTAGGGCTTCATTCATTGTTGAACCAAAAGTTTCCTTTATCCAATAAGCCAAATATATTAAATGACTCTCTATAATTAATGAATTTCCAACAATACTATCAATTGATTTAATTAATTCAATGTTTATTTTGGGCTTGTTAGAAATCTCCAGTATATATCCATTGATTTTTCTATTACCTTTACCAAATGGTACACTAACAAGAGAACCTATTGTTACTAATTCTCTTAATTCCTTAGGAATGGAATATTGAAAAGTTCTATCTAAATCTTCATGAGAAATATTAATAATAATATCTGCGTATAAAACCGTTTCCATATATCCTCCTGTTTTTCTTCTGTAAATAGTTGTCATCCATCATCTAGGCCATAATATCTTTAATTATCAATCTCTCATCCATCGGATATTTGACTCCTTTTATCTCCTGATAATCTTCATGCCCTTTACCTGCAAGAACTATTAAATCTCCATCTTTTGCCTTGCTTATGCAGTAGCTAATTGCTTCTTTTCTATCTATTATTTCTATATAATTACCATTAGCTCTTTTAATCCCAACTATTATATCATCTATTATATCCTGTGGTTCTTCAAATCTTGGATTATCTGATGTTACAATTGTTAAATCAGCGAGTCTTGAAGATACTTCTCCCATTTCATATCTTCTATCTTTAGAGCGATTGCCACCGCATCCAAATAAACAAACTAATCTTTTTGGCTTATATTTTTTTAATGTAGATAATAGGCTTTCTAGGCTCATTGCATTATGAGCATAATCTATTATTAAAGTGAATTTATCAGATATCGGGATTAACTCAACCCTTCCTTTAACTTTTACCTGATTTAGTATTTCTAATATATTTAATTTATCAATTTTCAAATAATAAAGTAATGCTATTGCTGATAGTGAATTATATACGCTGAATTTTCCTGGTATATCAACCTCAACATTGCATTCCATAAGTCCAGTCAGATTATATTTGATTCCTAAAACACCTTCACGCTTAAATAATTCTATATTATCTGCTTTAAAATCAGCTGTTTTGGAAAATCCATATCCCACAACCTTGCATCTACTATCTTGAATAATCTTATCCACATTTTTATCATCTATATTCACTAAGCCTAATTTGCATTGTTTAAAAAGTTTACTTTTACAATTCATATAATCTTCAAAATCTTTATGCTCATGTTCACCAATGTGATCTGGTGATAAATTGGTGAAAATCGCATAGTCAAAAATTATACCTTCAACCCGATTAAGCATTAATCCCTGTGACGAAACCTCCATCACAAGATATTCACACCCTGCATCAACCATCTTAGCAAACGTCTCCTGAATAACATATGATTCAGGAGTTGTATTAGTTGCTGGAACTGTTTGCTCTCCAATAAGGGTCTCTATTGTTCCTATTAGTCCTGTCTTTTTGCCAATCTTTTCTAATGCTTCTCTAATCATATAGGCAGTTGTAGTTTTACCTTTAGTTCCTGTAATTCCTATGGTTATAAGTTTTTCTGCTGGGTGACCAAAATACTCTACAGACATAAGCGCTAAAGCTTTTCGTGTATTATTAACTTTTATTATAGTTATGCTGGAATCGATTTTTATATCTTTTTCAACTATAACAGCTAAAGCACCAGCCTTTATTGCACTCTTAATATAATCATGGCCATCTGATATTGCACCAGTTATGCATACAAACACAGAATCTTTTGTAATCTTTCTAGAATCATACACTAAATTTGTGATTAAAATATGAACATCACCATTTATTACCTTATAATTCATTTGTTGCAACAAGGAATCTAAGTACATATGTATCCTCCAAATTCAATTTTTAATAGACTTACATTAATTATATTATAGGCTAAATATAGAATATGTAAAGAAAAATCAAAAGATCAACACCAAAGCATAACTATAAATGAACAAGAATAAAAGAATTCAAAACTCAAGGCACAGAAGGAATATTAGATTGTAAAATTAAATCTATTATAATACCCTTGTTAGGTGATCATACGATACGTGAAGCAAACCACTTTTTAAGGCTTCTAAATATATTTAGTAAGAACGTTACTGCATAAATTAATTTCTTAATGTTTATAATATCTTGCTGTAATAAAAAGAGTTTAAACTTCCTTTTAAATCAGGTTATTTAAACTCTATTTATTATATTGAATTTTGTCTATTTCGATTGCCCATAATAAGCATCGGAACCATGCTTCCTAAAGAAATGTTTATCCATCAATTCTTTTTGCATTGGTTTATGATATTTATCTTCTAGTACCAAGCTATGCCATGCCATAAATGCTATCTCTTCTAGAACTACAGCATTATGAACTGCATTTACAGGATCTGTTCCCCAAGTAAATGGGCCATGGCTATATACAAGTGCACCAGGCGTAAAATCTGGATTAATATTGCCTACTTTAAAAGCTTCTATTATAACACTACCTGTTTCTTTTTCATATAATCCATTGATTTCTTCTTTAGTCATCATTCTTGTACATGGTATTTCTCCATAGAAATAATCGGCATGTGTTGTTCCAAGTGGTGGTAATCCTATTCCCATCTGCGAGAATATAGTTGCCCACCTTGAATGAGTGTGAACAATACCATTAATATTAGAAAATGATTTATAAAGTTCAAGATGGGTCGCTGTATCTGATGAAGGGTTTAAGTCTCCTTCTATTTTGTTTCCTTCAAGGTCAATTACAACCATATCTTCTGGCTTCATTACTTCATACTCGACTCCTGATGGTTTAATTACTACTAATCCTTTGTCACGATCAATTCCTGACACATTACCCCATGTAAATGTTACTAAATTATTTTTAGGTAATAGCATATTTGCTTCATATACTTCTTGCTTTAAATTCTCTAACATAAAATCATCCTTTTTAAAATTTCTTATTTTAATTTCCATGCAATATCTTGAAGGAATAGTTCTTGTTTTAAACCATTTATTGTTGTGTCTTTATTTATATGAATAAACTCTATCTTCATCATTTCAGCCCAGTCTCTCATTTGTTCTGCTGTTATTGAATATGAGAATACAGTATGATGAGCACCTCCTGCTAATATCCAGCATTCTGCCCCAGTCTTTAGATTAGGCATAGCTTTCCACATAACCCTTGCAACAGGTAAATTAGGCATCTCATAGATTGGCTTAACTGCTTCAATA
>DUQJ01000196.1 GCA_012837865.1 Clostridiales bacterium
ATCTTTATTATTATCTTTATTATTATCTAAGTATAACAGACACCATAAAAGTTGCCACGAATAATTACTACGATAATATATTTCAATTTGATTCTTTGCATTACTAATCATATTAGTTTCTTTAGAGTATAAGGCTTTTAAATATAGATATATTCCATGTTCAATACTTGAATTTTCTTTAATTTCATTTTCTTTTGCTTGTAGTTTTTCTAGATAAAATTCTGCATTATTGTTATTGGATATTATATATGTATAAGCCTTTAATAATTCATATTGACTACTATTCTCCCCATCCCCTACTTTGTCATTAATTATAATATTAAGGGATGATACAAACTCTGATAATGTTAATTTTCCCATTCTAAATTTTAAATAATTCTTAATAAATATGTTTTGATTTTGCTTTATCTTTAATCTAGATTTAGATTTTTCATTAGGATTCCTACCTATTATGTCTAGAGATATCTTTTGTTTAGATGTATCAATATATATTTTTGCAAAGTTATTACCTTTTCTCATCTGATTAATATCTAATTTGTAAAACACTTCATAAATACTATTGGTAAATTCATCTGCCCATATTGTTTTTTTAGATAAATTAATAAAGGGTTCATTTGTACTTAATGTGATTTTTTCGTAACCCCAACTATTTATTTTTAATCTTATTTTATAATAATTATTTTCATTTTCATATATTATATCGTTTGATATTTCTTTTACACTAATATTTATTGGTGATTTGAATCCCGTGGTTATTAGAAACTCTTCTAGAGCATTGCTAGTTGAGCCTTTTTGAATTAAGTTTTTATATAAACTTATATGTTTTTGATTGTTTTTAAGTATAATCTTTGAAAAGTCTTTTGATTTAAATATTGTTTTAGCTTCTAGCCAATCCATCTTAGCTAAATGTGCAAACTTCTTTAAATCATTTATTTTAAAAAAGCTTGTCTCAAAATATGGTGGTTCTATATTTATATTATAAGGAATTGATATTTCACCACTATCTGATACTATGTAAATCTCTCCACTAATTTTCTCGCCTTGATAAAAGTTCTTTGTATCTATTTTGAAAATAACATTATTCTCTTTTCCTTTAAAAGTATCAGTAATAATAGATAATGCTGGATTTGTAGAATATACAAGACCTTTCATAGATATATTTTTACTATTAGACACCATAAAACTACCTTCAATTATTTTATCAGGTTGAGTTTTAATATTTATCTCATTCTGTGATAATATAATATTAGGTAATTCATAATCAAAATCCTCTTTTATTAAACGTTCAATTTTACTTTTCACTAAACCACCCCATGAAGTAATATTGCAATTTTTATATATTCAGCTATAATTATTATAGTTCAATGTTAGAAAAAAATCTAGCCTATTTCGGAAATAAATGACAAGAAAGGATGATTATATGTCAAAAAACAAGGAACATTTTCATGGCAGCGATGTCGAGAAGGTTCAAGAAATATACGGTATTAAGAAAGAGGATATTATTAACTTTGCTGCAAATGTTAATCC
>DUQJ01000197.1 GCA_012837865.1 Clostridiales bacterium
AGCTTTAGTATTAATACTTGTTACAACTTTAACATATTTAATTATGTTAATATTAATAAAAGAATTAATATTATTTGCAGAAGATTTACCTAGTATTATAGAATCAATGCAAGTTCAGTTTAATAATGTGTCTGACTATATAATTAGTATATCTTCTAAATTTCCTCAAAGTGTACAAAAAATAGTTAATAATTTTATAAATGAAACGGGCAATATATTTAATGAGTTTTTTAAAGACTTTAATTTAAAATCAATATTAACTGCTGGAACATTTGTTAAAGGTGTAGTTGAAGGAGTAGTAATGGTAATTATTACAATTATTGCAGCCTACTTCTTTATAGTCAATAAAAATGAAATAGTAGAAACAAGTAAAAGGTTAATACCTAAATCAGTTAGAGATGGTTGGAAGATTATCGTAGATAATTTTAAATCAGCCATGGGTGGATATTTTAAAGCACAGTTTAAAATTATGCTAATCGTAGGCTTTATAGTATTATTAGGCTTGTTAATACTTGATGTTCAATATGCTATATTATTAACTATAATAATAGCTATAATGGACTTCCTCCCTGTATTGGGTGCAGGTGGAGTATTATGGCCATGGGCCATACTTGATATGATATCTGGAAATTATTACAGGGCAATTGGATTAGGTATAATTTACATTGTGGTTCAAATTGTAAGGCAAGTCCTTCAGCCTAAGATGGTAGCAGATAGTATAGGGATAAGCCCTTTATCAACTTTGGTATTTATGTATGTTGGATATAAATTTTATGGTGTTATGGGAATGATTTTTGGCATACCAGTTGGAATGGTAATTGTGAACTTATATAGAATTGGAGTTTTTGATAAACTTATTAAGGGAATAACTATAATTATCCAGGATATAAATGAGTTTATAAAATATTAAAAATAAAAAGTTAGATTATAATTTAATCTAACTTTTTTCTTGTCTATTTATTTCTTCTACTTCTCATTCTTGAGGTAGGATCAAGTATTTTTTTTCTAATTCTAAGTGCAGTTGGCGTAACTTCTAGAAGTTCGTCAGTTTCAATAAATTCAAGTGCTTGTTCTAAGCTTAGAATCTTTGGTGGTGATAGTTTTAATGAATCATCAGATCCAGATGCTCTTGTATTAGTTAATTGCTTTCTCTTACATACATTGATTTCAACATCTTCTGGCTTAGCACTTTGGCCGATAACCATACCAGAATAAACCTTGGCTCCAGCACCTATAAACAATATACCTCTTTCTTGAGCATTGTATAGTCCATAAGTAATACTGATACCAGATTCAAAAGCAATTAAACTTCCTTGTTTGCGATATTGGATATCGCCCTTATAAACGTTATAACCGTCAAAGGTTGTGTTTATGACACCTGTTCCCTTAGTATCTGTCAAGAACTCTCCACGATAGCCTATAAGGCCTCTAGCAGGTATTGAAAACTCAAGCTTGGTATAGCCTGAACCATATGGGCTCATATTGATGAGTTCACCTTTTCTTTGACCAAGTTTCTCAATAATGCTTCCGGCAAATTCCTCGGGAAGATTAATTAATGCTTTCTCCATAGGTTCTAATTTAGTATTTTTTTCATCGTATTTAAATAATACTTCTGCTTTACTTACTGAAAACTCATAACCTTCTCGTCGCATATTTTCAATTAAAACAGATAAGTGAAGCTCGCCTCTACCTGATACTTTAAAACTTTCTGTAGTATCAGTTTCTTCAACTCTAAGACTCACATCTGTATTTAATTCTTTAAATAATCTTTCTCTTAAATGTCTTGATGTTATAAATTTGCCTTCTGTTCCAGCAAGTGGACTATCATTTACATTAAAGTACATTGCAATTGTTGGCTCAGATATTTTCTGGAATGGAATAGCAACAGGATTATTTAATGAAGATATTGTATCTCCTATATGAAGATCAGGAATGCCAGATATAGCAACTATAGAACCAAATTGTGCTTCATCAACATCTGTTTTTGCTAAACCTTCAAATTCATACAAATTACTTATTTTAACTTTTAAGTGTTTGTCTAAATTATGGGCATTTAATAGCATAACTTCTTGATTAACTTTTATAGTACCATTTTCAACTTTACCAATACCAATTTTACCAACATATTCATTATAGTCGATAGTACTTATTAGTAATTGCGTGTCTCCATCGGGATCACCCTGTGGTGCAGGTATATATTTAAGGATAGTTTCAAATAATGGTTTCATATCCACTTGTTCATCATCTAGATTTAATACAGCTGTACCAGATTTGGCAGAAGCAAATACAAAAGGACAATCTAGTTGAGAATCATCAGCATTTAAATCCATTAATAACTCTAATACTTCATCAATTACTTCTTCTGGTCTAGCTTCAGGCCTATCCATTTTATTGATACATACTATAACAGGTAAATCAAGCTCTAAAGCTGTTTGTAAAACAAACTTAGTTTGAGGCATTGCCCCCTCAAAGGCATCAACTACAAGTATAACACCATTAACCATTTTAAGAACACGCTCTACTTCTCCACCGAAATCAGCATGGCCAGGTGTATCAATTATATTAATCTTATAATCTCCGTAGTGAACAGCAGTATTCTTAGATAGAATCGTTATTCCACGCTCACGTTCAATATCATTTGAATCCATAACTCTGTCAACTACATTTTGGTTGGTGCGGAAAACACCACTCTGTTTTAATAATTCATCGACTAAAGTTGTTTTACCATGGTCAACGTGTGCAATAATAGCAACATTTCTAATATCATCTCTTAGTAAATTCATTTATTTCCTTCTTTCTTATTCATAAAATCTAGAAAACTGCGTATACATTGTAGCATAGCGAATTGGTTCATTTCAAGGTAGTTTTTAGTTAATAATGTATAGAATATTGGCTGGTTTTTGTACAAAGTAACAGTTTTTCACTTTTTATCATAATAAATGCAAGTTTCACTTCTAAAATTTGGAAATTCGCATATATTTAATAATAGGTAGAATATACTGATTGTACTAGTAATTTTACTAAACATTAAATTATAAAGCAATGAAAGCAATGCAAGCAATGCTTGAAGAAGGAGGAAGTACGATATGACTGATAAAGTATTTGATAATAATCAAGTAAGTATTACAGGTGAGGTAGTTGGAAGTTTTGTTTTTAGTCATGAGGTTTTTGGGGAGGGCTTTTATTTTTTAGAAGTAAAGGTAAAGAGGTTAAGTGATTCTTATGATGTTATTCCCATTATGATATCTGAAAGGCTAGTAGATGTATCAAAAGATTATACAGGAGCCAATGTTGAGGTAATGGGTCAATTCAGATCATATAATAGGCATGAGGATAATAAAAATCGTTTAATATTATCAGTATTTGCAAGAGAAATTAATGTAAGTGATGAAGAAGTATTAAGCCATAAACCAAATCATATATTCTTAGATGGTTTTGTATGTAAAGAGCCTGTATATCGTAAAACACCGTTAGGAAGAGAAATATCTGATTTATTATTGGCTGTTAATAGACCATATGGCAAATCAGACTATATTCCTTGTATATGTTGGGGAAGAAATGCAAGATTTGCAGAGGGTTTTAACGTTGGAGATAGGATCCAAGTTTGGGGTAGAATCCAAAGCCGTGAGTATCAGAAGAAACTAACTGAAACTGAGTTAGAAAGAAGAGTAGCCTACGAAATATCTGTTAGTAAATTAGAATACATAGCTGAATAAAATAGTCACTGTTTATAAAGAATCTCATAATATATAGTATATTGTATATTATGGGATTTATTTTTATCTTGACTTTGATTTTAAATGATGTTAAAATTCAAATATAAATATATATTGTTTCTAGTAGAGGCGCATTTTTTATTAGTAAGTTGTTGGATATGTCAGGCATAATTGATGACAACTGAAAGGAAAGAATGCCGAAGTAATGGCAAACCTGAATTGTCATTGCTGGGCGTATGGCGAATAACCATATGACTGTCATCAGAGTTTTGGTGGAGCACTACTTAAAGAATAACAAGACAGACCTACTGTCCTTGTAGAATATTCTTTAAAGTTGTCGACTCCTAGTCGATTTTTTTTACGTAAACTTTTATGTAAAACTATGCTAGAAGAACTTATTGTAGATGTAATAATATATTTCAATATTTAATCGGAGGTGTCGTAAATGGCGATTTTTAAAGGAGCAGGTGTAGCTATTGTTACACCATTTACAAAAGAAAACAAAGTGAATTTTGACAAACTGGGTGAATTAATAGAATTTCAGCTTGAAAATCATACTGATGCTATTATTATATGTGGGACAACAGGTGAAGCTTCCACATTAACCCATGATGAACATTTGGCATGTATCAAATATACAGTTGAAAAGGTTAATAAAAGAGTACCTGTTATTGCTGGCACTGGGTCAAACTGTACAGATACAGCTGTATTCCTATCTAAAGAAGCGCAAGAACATGGTGTGGACGGTTTATTAGTGGTTACACCTTATTATAACAAAGCCACACAAAAGGGCCTAATTGCTCATTATAAAGTTATTGCTGAATCAGTTGATTTACCAATTATAGTTTATAATGTACCAGGTAGAACAGGATGTAACATCCTACCACAAACAGTTGCAACATTATTTAATGAATTTGAGAATATAGTAGGAATTAAGGAAGCTAGCTCTAATGTAGCACAGGCGGCAGAATTAATGCATCTTACAGATGGCAAGATTGCATTATATTCAGGTTGTGATGAACTTATAGTTCCACTTTTATCACTTGGTGGTTCTGGTGTAATCTCAGTACTATCAAATGTTGCACCAAGAGAAACACATGATATGGTAGCTAAATATCTTGCAGGTGATTTGGCTGGAGGCACGAAATTACAGTTAGATATGATGCCGCTTATCAATGCACTGTTTTGTGAAGTGAATCCTATACCTGTTAAACAAGCATTAAATCTAATGGGATACGATGTAGGATCATTGAGAATGCCTTTAGGTGATATGGAAGAAGTTAATATACCAAGGCTAGATATAGCATTAAAACAATGCTTAAGCAAATACTAGAATGCATAAAGTATAAATAGGAGGAAACTAATGACAAGAGTAATAATCTGTGGTTGCAATGGCCAGATGGGTCAGGTAATAACTAATATTGCTAACGATTCAGATGATATTGAAGTCGTTGCAGGCATTGATATCAATAAAAATATTAATAATAAATATCCTGTATTTGAACATTTTGATTTATGTGATGTTAAAGCTGATGTTATAATAGATTTTTCGCATCCAATTAATCTCTTACCTATGCTTAAATATGCAAAAGCTAATAATGTTGGGATAGTTCTATGTACAACAGGTTTTAGCGAAGAAGAATTATCAATTATTAATGATAGCTCAAAAGAAATTGCAATTTTAAGATCAGCTAATATGTCACTAGGAATTAATCTTATATATAAACTTATACAAGAAGCAACTAAGGCGCTTATTGATGCGGATTTTGATATAGAAATTATAGAAAAACACCATAATAAAAAAGTAGATGCACCATCTGGTACGGCATTAGCATTAGCAGATGCAATAAATGAAGTTTTAGAACCTAGATATGAGTACCAATATGACAGAAGCACTAAGAGAGTGCCAAGAGAAAAAAGAGAAATTGGCATTTCAGCAGTTCGTGGGGGTACAATAGTAGGAGAGCATGAGATATTGTTTGCAGGAACAGATGAAGTAATTGAAATTAAACATACAGCATATTCTAAAGCAATATTTGCACAAGGTGCTATACAAGCAGCTAAATATCTTAAAGGTAAACCATTAGGAATGTATAAGATGGGTGATGTTATAAATTCTAAGAATTAAATAAGATAAAATTAAAAATAACATCTATTATAGGTGTTATTTTTAATTATACTTGTACTAATACTTGAATGAAGTTAATATAATGTCATATATCTATCTAAAGAAGGAGATATTAGTGTGAGCAATATAAATAATAAAACTAAGTACAAAATTATAGTATTATGTATCTGTATTATTATAATAGCATTTAGTATTAATCTGTTTTTAATAAAGAATAACAGAGGGACAAAGAGGAAGGCTGATGATACAAATAATGCTAACAATGTATTAGAAGATAATATTACAATTAAAGAAGCTTATAATTTATTGAATTATTTATTTGTAAATGGTATTGATGGTAATAACCTGCATAATATTAATCTGGAATCTAATGATGCTTTAACATATGCTGATCTAAAAATTCTAATAGATCATTTGATTATAGACAATCAAATAGACCAAAATATATATCAAGTGATTTCATTTGAATATGATGAAATGGATAAATTAATACTTTATGAGGAATTTTTAAAGATATATGACCATGTCATATCAAATATAGATAATCCATTAGTAAAAGAAGAAAAGATATATATTTTAAGTATAGAAGATGAAGACAATACAATATTTACCAACAAGGGTCAATATGTGGATTATACTAATACAATTAATGATAATTATCTACTAAGTCAGTTAAAAGTCTTATCAACTGAAAATGAAATTATATTTATTAAAGAAATGGTAAATGAGCCAATAGAGTTTAAAAATGTTCTAATTAGAAAAGGTAAAGATAGTAATCTAGATGCTTTTATTTCGGGAATAGAGAATAATTTCTCGACTATTTATCCACTTTCTACAGAAGTAGAGAATGTAGTTGGTGATATTACTATACAAGACAAACAAATTATACAAATATCAGTAAAACCAGATATAATAAGTGGTAAAGTCCTATTAACAGGTAAAGACTTTATAGAAATAGAGGGATATGGGAAAGTTCCACTAGATGAAGCATATCAAATATATAAAATATATGGAGATTTAACTTTAGAACCAACTAATAGTATACTTGTCGGATATGATGTTACAGATTTTGTTGTTTCTAACGGTGTAATTAATGCAGCACTTATCAAAGATAAAATCAAAGCAGAGAATATCAGAGTACTTTTATTAAATAATGGTTTTAAAGATATTCACCATAGTAAAATAACATTAACTTCAAATAAAGAATTTACAATTACTTATGGAGATAAAGTTAAAAAATATGATGCAAAAGAAAAAGTAAATATTAAAAAAGGAGATAAACTTCTTGCAGATGGCAGAATTAAGATTGAAACATCATCTGAAAAGGCTAGAATCGAGATATTATCTATAGAACGTGCATCAGGTAACCCTAAATATAGAGGAACCATTGAAATAGCAGAAGATAAGAACGGTTTATTTATTGTAAATGAACTTTCTCTTGAAGAATATTTATATTCAGTAATTCCAAGTGAAATGCCTACTTATTATGGTGTTGAGGCATTAAAAGTTCAAGCTATATGTGCAAGAAGTTATGCATACAAACATTTGTATGAAAATAAATTAAAGAATTATGGTGCTCATGTAGATGATAGTATATCATATCAAGTGTATAATAATATTGCAGAAAATGATGATTCAATTCTTGCAGTTAAAGACACATATGGAAAGGTAATTAAATATAATGATGAAATAATATCGGCATATTACTTTTCAACATCATGTGGTCATACAACATCCATTGATAATGTATGGGGTGGAGATAAAGTTGATTATCTGCAAGGCAAGCTTATGGTAGCTAATGATAGTGTAAGTACTATTGCTACTGATAAAGACAATAAAATAGAGTATAAAGACTTATCTAATGATAAAAACTTTAGAGATTTTATAACAAATAAAAAGATATTAACATATGATAGTGAATTTAACTGGTATAGATGGAATGTAACTATGAGTGTTGCTAATATCAAAAAAGTAATAGATCAAAAGTTATCAAGTAGATATGAGGCAAACCCATCATTAATATTAACAGAAGTTAAAAATGGTGATTCAACTGTCTACGAAAGTAAAGCTATAGACTCCATAGGTGATTTAAAAGATATAGTCATACTAAATAGAGGTGAAGGTGGGATTATTACAGAGCTTTTAATAAAAGGTAGCAAGCAGAATATAAAAGTTTTGTCGGAGTACAATATACGAACTTTATTAGCACCTTTATATGATAGTGTTAATAGGATTGATGATACGAGCATACCAAATCTTACACTATTACCAAGCGCTTTCTTTGTAATAGATAAGGTTGATAAAAATGATAAGCTTCACAGTTTTAAAATAATTGGTGGAGGCTATGGCCATGGTGTTGGTATGAGTCAAAATGGTGTAAAATCTATGGTTGAATCTGGGATGGAATATGAGGACATATTAAAATACTTCTATCAAGGAACTAATATAGGCAATATATATAAAGAGAAGGATTAATCCTTCTCTTTTTTGTAAAGCATTTTGATTTCATTCATAATTAATGAATTGGATAAAATAGCATTAAGTTCTGCACCTACAAATAAGATATACATACAAAAGTACATCCATAATAGAAAGAAAACAATTGTTGTTAAACTTCCATACATAGATTGATAATTAGAAAAGTTATCAATATAATATGAATATATGTATGAGAATCCAATCCAACCAGCAGCAGTTAATATAGCACCAGGCAACTCTTTAGATGACTTTGATTTTCTATTAGGAACAGCTACATAGATCATTAAAAAGAAGAATGTTAAAATTATAAGGCCTAATATAGTTCTTAGGCTAATAATTAAAAATACAAAATTAGATAAAAAGGGTAGCTTTCTTTCTATCCAAATATAAATGCTATTACCGAATACGAATAATATAATTGTAATTATAAACATTACAGCAAAAACTAAGGTATAAAATGCAGCTGTAAATCGTAAATAAAAATAATTCCTTGTCTCTTTAATTCCATAAACTGAATTTAATCCCCTTTGAATAGCTAAGATACCTTTGCCAGCAGACCAAAGTGCAGTAATAGCCGTAATAGATACAATTGTACTTGATGCTTTATTGAAAATTTCAGTAACTATGGATATAATAATTGAATTAAAAGAGCTAGGGAAAATATTATTGAATGTATATAATAATTCACTCTTATCAACAGGAAGGAATTGGATAATGCTTAATAAAAGCATTATAAATGGGAAAAAAGATATAATTATAAATAATGCAGCTTGTGCTGAAAATGCTGTTACATAATCATCTCGGATTTTCCTGAAAAATAACTGTATTAACATAATTGTTGAAATTATATTTGATAACATTTGCTATTCGCCCTTCATTTCTTAATTATATTATATGTTAGTGATTAATGAGTCTATGAAATATTTTATCCTATATATTTAATTAGTCAAGAAAAACAGGTTGAATTATTAATAAAATTAGTATAAAGTGCTTAAAATAAGGCATTATGTCGAATTAAATTGCAAATTAACAATTGATAAATACTGGATAATGTTATATAATAAAATCGAATGAAGTTAATACGGATAAGTATTGGAGGACAAGATATGATAAACTTTGATGAGGAATTAAAGAAATATCAACCTAGTTTAGATGTTGATGAAGCAGAAGAAGCAATTTATAATAATGATTTAACTGACCTATCTGATATTATGAAAGAATTAATAAAAGAAAAGAAACAAACTAATACGGTTAATGAAGATAAATAAAGTACGAATGGTGGTTAGGAAAATGATTTGTCCAAAATGCGATAATAATGTAAATAAAAATAAAACAATATGCGAGAAATGTGGGACAGACTTATCCCTACATAAGAAAATTATTCGTCTTTCTAATATGTATTATAATCAAGGTTTAGAAAGGGCTAGAATACGTGATTTGTCTGGAGCAATAATTACGCTTAAAAACAGCTTAAAACTTAACAAGAGAAATTATAAAGCTAGAAACCTTTTGGGATTGATATATTTTGAGACTGGTGAAGTTGTAAAAGCATTAAGTGAGTGGGTTATTAGCAAACATTTTAAACCTGATAATAATGAAGCAGAATATTACCTAAATGCAATACAAAACAACCCTGGTAAATTAGAAAGCTTTAATAATATTATAAAAAGATATAACCAAGCACTATTGTCTGCAAAACAACACAATGACGATATTGCGGTTATACAATTAAAGAAAGTAATATCAATTAATCCGAATTATATAACGGCTTTAAATCTTCTTGCACTTCTATATATTAAAAATAATGAGTATAAGAAAGCAAAAAGATATTTAAATAGGACAAGAGAAATAGATATTACTAATATTAAGACATTAAAATATCTCAATGAAATAGAACAACAATTAAATCAAGATCAAAATCAAAATAAAGAAAAAGACAGAGAGATGTCATTAAATGATAACGATGTTGAATTTTCAGTAGTGCCGGTATCCTCTTACAAAGAAGATAGGCCTAATATTATGGCATTTATTAATCTGATTTTAGGTGTTTTAATAGGTGTTGTTGCTATGTATATATTAGTTATTCCAACAATTAAGAGGGAATATGATATCAATATTAATAATAAATATGCTGAATATAATGCAGCTATAGCAAAACAACAAGACCAGGATGATGTTATCGCTGCACTACGTGATGAGAAAGAAGAAATGCAAGGCAAAATAGATAAGCTTAATAAAGATATAGATAGCATTGTTATACCAGATGTTAATGATAACCTTAAGGTATATAATGAACTATTTGATGCAATAGAAATTTATACTGAAGGCTTATCAACAAATGATAATGAAACCTTGTTATTAGTTGCAGATAAATTGAGTATGGTTGATAAAGATATGCTTGAAACAACAAAAGCTAAAGAGGCATATGATTCATTAATAGAAGTTTCATATCCTGTAGCAACTAATGTTTATTATAGAGAGGGTTATAGTTTATATAATAATAATAAATTTGAAGAAGCTTTAGAGAAATTATTACAGTCATATAAATATGATGAAAACAATATAGATTCAATATATTTTTTAGGCAGATCATATCACAGATTAAATGATAATGAAAATGCAAAATTATACTATGAGATGCTGATTAATAATCATCAAGATACAAGAAGAGCATCCCAAGCAAAAGAAAAACTAACTAGTCTTAGATAAAGAGATAATTATAAAATTTAAAAAGACATTTTAAGATATAATATTAAATTGTCTTTTTTTATAATAAGCACTGTCAAATATTTACTGATTATAGAAAAAGGAGGGTGAAGCGTGGAGGAAACAAAATATGAAATAGTACGCAGAGTATTAATTATTAGATTGCAAAAAGATTTAGACCACCATTGTGCGGTGAATATAAGAGAAAAAGCAGACAAGATAATAGATAGATATTATATTAAGCATATTATTTTTGATTTTTCTAAAGCTAAATTTATGGATAGCGCTGGAATTGGTGTTATTATGGGCCGTTACAAAAAGATTAAATACTCAGGTGGTAAAGTAGTAGTTTCAGGATTAAATAAATCAATAGATAGAATATTTAATATATCAGGACTTTATAAAGTAATAGATAAGTATGATACTGCTGATATATGTTTGCAAAAAATAGAAAGTGCATAATTTGGGAGGGTGGAATTAGTATGAATATAGAAAATAAAATGACTATAGAATTTGAAAGCAGGTCTATTAATGAAAGTTTGGCACGAACAGTCGTAGCAGCATTTATATCCCCGCTGGATCCAACGATTGAAGAATTGTCTGATATTCGAACAGCAGTATCAGAGGCTGTAACAAATTCGATTATACATGGATATACAGATGAGATTGGAATTATTAAAATGGAATGCTTTATTGTTGGTAATGAACTTTCAGTAGAAATATCAGATTTGGGATCAGGGATTGAAGACATATCAAGAGCAATGGAACCATTATATACAAGTAGGCCAGAGCTTGAAAGATCAGGAATGGGGTTTACTTTTATGGAAGTGTTTATGGATAATTTGGAAGTTGTATCTGTACCAGGGGTGGGGACAAATATAACAATGAGAAAAAGGGTAGGTAGTGTTAAAGAAATGCAAGAGTATACGCAAGAAATAAACCATAATGTGCTTTAATGTCCAAGTGATTTGGATCGAAAGGAGTTGGATTTTTTGTGGATACACTAGAATTAATTAAACTATATCGGGCCGGAGATCTCGAAGCTAAAGATAGGGTAGTGTTAGATAATGTTGGGCTTGTCTGGAGTATTGTAAGAAGATTTTCTAATCGTGGCTATGATATGGAAGATTTATTTCAAATAGGAACTATTGGCATGATAAAGGCAATTGAGAAGTTTGATTATTCCTTTGGAGTAAAGTTTTCAACATATGCGGTACCTATGATTACTGGAGAGATAAAAAGATTTTTAAGAGATGATGGATTAATTAAGGTTAGCAGGACATTAAAAGAAACTGCAACTAAAATTCGTGCTTTAAGAGAAATGTACAATAATACTTATGGTAGAGATCCGACACTTGATGATATTGAGAGAGAATTGGAAGTAGGTAGAGAAGAAATCGTAATGGCATTTGAAAGTTCGGTAGAAGTTGAATCACTTCATAAAACAATATATCAAGGTGATGGAAATGCAATTTTTCTGATTGATAAATTAGCAGAGACAAAAGATGAAAATGAAAACATTGTAGATAGAATAGCTTTGCAAGAAATAATAGATTCACTTGGTGACAAGGAAAAAGAAATTATTAAACAAAGATATTATAATAATAAAACTCAAACAGATATTGCAAAAACACTTGGTATTTCTCAAGTACAGGTTTCTAGAATAGAAAAGAGAGTTTTGCAAGAGATGAGAGAAAAATTAGGAGCTTAAACAGTTATTACCAGTATATAAAAATCGAATCAAGGGATAATGATATTAATAAGAGCATCAGTTAAATGGTGCTTTTTTATTATTATATTTTGAGAGGGTGTTGAGAATGGTAATAAGAATAAAAAGGACAATTGTTTTATTATTAATATTATCTGCATCTGCATTATTTATTTATTTGCTAGCAGATTCTATAAATAGTAAGATTCCGGAAATATTTGATGCAACTTTTATTCATAATATTAATATAAATGGGGCTATTATATGAGTAATGTAAAGAAGGATACATTATATATTAAGGCAGAGAAAATTACTATTCTTAATAAAAAGAAAATTGCTTTACAAGATATTATTGAAATATATTCACTTGATAAGTCAATGGTAGAGGAATTAAATAAACAAATAATACTTAATGTTCAAGATTTTAACAAGGAGCATAAATATGTAATATCTGTTTTAGATATTATTAAGACAATAGTAAAGAAATATCCTGAATTAGAAATAATAAATTTAGGGGAAACAGATTTTATAGTAAATTTTGAACCTCATAAAGAGGTAAATAAATACATTGAATATATTAAAACAGCTTTTGTAATATTAACAATTTTTTTTGGTTCAGCTTTCGCGATAATGGCATTTAACTCAGATGGTCAGGTTAAAGATATATTTAATTTGATTTATAAATTATTTATGAGAGCGGATAGAGTGGATGGGAAGATTCTGGAGATAGCATATTCAATAGGTATACCTTTAGGGACAATAATCTTTTTCAATCATTTCTCTAAAGCAAAAATTGATGATGATCCTACGCCACTACAAATTCAAATGAGAGTCTATGAAGAAGATGCCTATAAAACTATTATTGAGAACTCAAATCGTGATAAAAATAATATTAATAAATTTGTAAAGGATAATAAGGGAAAAAGATGATAGATTTTATTGTTGATGTATTACTTTTTTTTATAGGTTTAATTTCAGGTACTTTTATTGCAGCTGGTTTATATGCGTTTTTAATAATAATAGGCACAATTACCAGGCTTGTATCAAGAACTGAAACGGCAAAACAAATTGGTAAATATGAAGATGTTATAGTTGTAGGTGCAACATGTGGTAATTTAATTTATGTCTTTGAATATTCGCCACCTCTTAATATTATTGGACTAATTATATTTGGTGGTTTCTCTGGTGTATTTGTAGGTTGTTTAGCATCAGCCTTAGCTGAAACAGTACAAGCAATTCCTGTATTTAGCAAAAGAATTAAATTAAAAGTTGGTATGCCTTATATTATTATATCCTTAGGATTGGGTAAATGCTTGGCTACATTTTATCAGTTATTTATAAACTGGAGTCCTAAATAAATTTCAAAGACTATATTATTTTGAGGAGAGAGCTTTTATGGCAAGTAAAGCAGTTAAAAAAATTGTTAATGAAAAAGATAAGAATATTAGAAAAGAGTTATACAATAAATATGTAAAAGAGATTACTCCAAAACATAACTGGCTTTTAAATTTATTAAAAGCATTTTTAATTGGTGGGTTAATATCTTTGCTTGGCCAGATCTTTATTAATATATACTTAGCCCTAGGGGCTGATATGGAATTAGCAGCAACTTATAATTCTCTTAGTTTGATTTTATTATCGGTTGTTTTAACAGGTCTAGGTATTTACCCTAAGTTAGCGAAATTTGGTGGAGCAGGCTGTGTTGTACCAATTACAGGTTTTGCCAACTCGGTAGCGGCGCCAGCTATAGAATATAAAAAAGAAGGTCAAATCTTTGGGATAGGTTGCAAAATCTTTACTATATCAGGACCAGTTATTTTATATGGTATTTTTTCTTCTTGGTTACTTGGCTTAATCTATTATATATATGAATTTATGATCAAAAAATAGGAGTTGTAGGTATGAATGATGACAAATCGAAAATGATAGGCTTGCAAAGCATTGAGTTTATAAAACCTCCTTATATTATTGCAGAAGGGTCAATTGTAGGTAAAAAAGAGGGAGAAGGACCATTAGGTTTATATTTTGATAAAATAGAAGAAGATAGCTTTCTTGGAAAAGGAACCTGGGAAGAAGCTGAAAGCGAATTAATGAGGCAAGCAGTTAAAATAGTTATGGAGAAATCTGGACTCAAAAAAGAAGATGTTAGGTATCTGATCGGTGGTGATTTATTATCACAGTTAATTGCTACATCATTTGGGATAGAAGAGTTCGATATTCCATTATTCGGTATCTATGGTGCTTGTTCAACTATGGGCGAAGCAATTTCTATAGGAGCTATATTAGTAGAGGGCGGATTCGCCGATAAAGTTCTTGCAATTACATCAAGTCATTACGCAAGTGCAGAAAAGCAGTTTAGGTTTCCCTTAAATTATGCTAATCAAAGGCCATCTTGTGCAAGCTGGACAGTAACAGGAAGTGGGGCAGTTATAATCTCGAAAGACAAGCCAGAATCTAATGAAGAAGTAAAAATAATTATTAGAGGAATTACAACAGGTAAGGTTGTTGATTATGGCATAAAGGATGCTATGAATATGGGCGCAGCTATGGCACCGGCAGCTTATGAGACTATTTATCAAAACTTCAAGGATTTTGCTATTGAGCCAGATTATTATGACAAGATAATTACAGGTGATCTAGGGGCTGTTGGGAAAGATATATTAAATGATTTATTGAAAGAAAAAGGATATGATGCATCAGAACAACTTATGGATTGTGGAGTAGAAATATATAATGCAGAGCAACAAGATACTCATGCAGGTGGTAGTGGTTGCGGTTGCTCGGCGGCAACATTTTCATCATATATAATAAAACAACTAAAAGACCAATCTTGGAAGAGAGTCTTGTTTGTACCTACAGGTGCATTACTATCGCCAGTTAGTTTTAATATAGGTAATGCTGTTCCGGGAATAGCGCATGCAGTTATGGTTGAATCTGTAGAATAGGAGTTGATAAAATGGAGTATTTAAAAGCATTCTTAGTAGGTGGAGCTATATGTGGAGTGGTTCAGATTTTGATGGATAATACAAAATTAATGCCTGGTAGAATTATGGTTATATTGGTTTGCTCTGGTGCTATTTTAAGTGCAATTGGATTATATAAACCCTTTTTAGAATGGGCAGGCGCCGGAGCAGGTGTTCCATTATCAGGCTTTGGCCATTTGTTATATGATGGAGTAAAAAAATCAGTAGATAAAGAAGGATTCATAGGAATATTTAAGGGTGGATTCACAGCTTCAGCGGTTGGAATATCAGGTGCTTTAATATTTAGCTATATGGCCTCTTGGTTTTTTGAATCAAAAATTTAGATAATATTTCAAGTATAAATATATACCCATGACATGACGTTTTTACCCTTAAAAATACTAGAGAGGGTATATATTTAGCTTTTAATATAGATAGGGGGCCTATTGATATAGGTCCCCATAAATTGTTGATGGATTATTTGTGATTGGTAGATCAAAGATATTTGGAAAATCTATTGTACCTGGTACTTCAAGTGCATTATGAAATTCACATTCGCTTGAGGGAATTAAATAAGGAGTATCTTTGGTTTTTGCAGTTTCAGTCTTATTTAAAAGTACTCTATCTTCAACAGCTTCTAAAGGACAATTTTGAGTAGCTAGTGCTTTGCCTTTAGTACAATAATTTACTTTAACATGAATATCACATTTTTCAGTTGGTACAGTTCCCTTTGCAAAATATTCATATCTTGTAGTATCACCACCACTAGCTTTATCGCATAAACCTTCAACTGCTAATTTACCAGATTTAGTACATATCTTTGCAGTAACAATAGAATCAGGTATTTTAAAATCTTTATTAACAAGCTCTAATTCTTCGTGAACCCTTTCCATAATAGTACGCCATATTTTCTGATGGTAGCTTCGGTTTGTCTGTGTTCTACTATTGTCATATCCAGACCATATAGTAGCTGTATAATATGGTGAAAAGCCAGAAAACCATAGGTCATAGTAACTTGTTGTAGAGCCAGTTTTACCAGCTATAGGCATCCTGCTCTGAAGACGACAGTTCTTACCAGTTCCTAGCTTAACAACATCTTCCATAGCATTAGTTAAAAGCCATGCTGTTGATTCTTTCATTACTTGTTCGGATTGAATTTCATTATCTAAAATAACTTTACCATTATGATCAATTATCTTTTGGTATAGCATCGGTTGATTATATATTCCATTGTTGCCTATTGAAGCAAAAGCAGCTGTTAATTCTATGTTTTTAACGCCATCAGTTATTCCACCCAATGCAATAGAATGATTGATATCTGATACAACAGTTCCATTTGTTTCAACCCTTGATTCCACTAATGAAGTAAAACCAAGTTTTAATAAATAATCATACGCTATTTGTGGAGTTACTTCTTCCAAAGTTTTAACTGTTACAACATTCATTGAATGCCATATTGCTTTTCTCAATGTAGAAAGTCCGGCGTAACCAGATTTTGCATCATAATTTCGTACTTCCCTAGTAGTACCAGGATAAAAATAAGGTGCATCATCTTGTACGCTTGCAAGGGTAAGGCCAAGATTATCTATTGCTGGTAAATAAGTTGAAAGTACTTTAAATGTTGAACCTGGAAGTCTAACAGTATCGGTCGCTCTATTTAAAGTTCTGTTACCAACTTTTTTGCCCCTTCCTCCTATCATTGCAGAAACATAACCATTATGCTGGTCCATTACGACAAAAGATGATTGAGGTTGGATAGTCATATTAATTTTTTCTCCAATTAAAGTATCGTTTTTACCAACGACAGAATCTCTAAATTCTTTGATTTTATCATTCATATCATCCTTATCAAAAAAACATAGAGAAAACTTACTATTTCCTTCATCGATATATAATTTATCAGGGTCATCAAAATCTTTATAATATTCTAATAAATCAAGGCCATGATAATGCATTGTAGAGCCATCGGGCTTTTCAACTGAAAGCGCATAAGTTAATTCCCAAAAGGATTCTCCCATGCTAGGGAAATATGATTCGTCATTATATACTTCGTTACAAATTTTTTGTATTACAGGGTTTTGTGTTGTATATACTGAAAGTCCACCACTATACAATAACTGTGAAGCTTGTGTCTGAGTATAACCCTTCTTTGTTTGCAAATCATTAAGAACTTGTTCTATAGTAGCATCTACAAAATAGCTGTAATAAGATGAATTATCAAAATCTTCATTAATTAGTAAAATTCTTGAATAAACATCATCATTAATAGCTTCATCATATTCAGATTGATTACAAAATCCTAATTCAAGCATTTTACTTAAAATTTTATCTCTTCTTTCAGCGTTATTCTCAGTATAGCTAATAGGATTTCTATATACAGGAGATTGAGCAATAGCAGCAATAACAGCGGCTTCTGAAATGTTAATATCTCCAATATCTTTATTAAAATAACGTTTAGCTGCAGTTTGAACACCATAGGTACCAGAGCTTAGATTGATAGTATTTAAATAATATTCTAATATTTGGTTTTTATCCATTGAGTTTTCTAATTGTATTGCCAAATACTGCTCTTGAACTTTTCTTTCAAGCCTATCTAAAAAATTGTTTTCGTTTCCACCGTCAAAGACTTGATTTTTTAGTAGCTGTTGAGTTATTGTACTTGCTCCTTGATCAAAATCACCCTTACTCAGGCCTTTGAAAAAAGCTCTAAAGATACCTCGTACATCTATCCCGTCATGTTGATAAAAACGTTCGTCTTCAATAGCGATAAATGCTTGTTGCAATGAAACAGGTATTTCATCAATAGTTACATAAACTCTATTGGAATGTGCGCCTATCAGTGTCTGTATGACATTACCGTCTATATCGTATATTGAAGTACGATATCCTGTAGGAACTACATTGATTTCAGAAATATCTGGAGCACTATCTATTAATCCTTTTGCTAACCCTAATCCTGCATAGCTGCCTATAAACAGAATAAAAACTATAAAAACTATAAACAATCTAAATAAAGTCACCAAACCCTTTGACATAAGTCTTGTTGAAGGTGATTTAATCTTTCGTTTTCTTGATTCAATTCCTTTCTTACTATAATCCATGATAATACCTCTGCCTTTCAATTTATACAAGAGTATAAACAATTACACATAAGCATATTATAACAAATGAATTGCAATAAATAAAGAGGAAATAATAATGATGTTAAAAATCCCCAAATAAATAAGAAGTCTACAAATGCCCTTATAGATATTCGGCATTAGACACAAAGAATATTTTATTATGTATTGATTTGTCGAAAACAATAGTTTATGAAAAGATTCTGCGTTAAGATGAGCTTTAAAACAAATAAGTTTGTTAGTATAATCACTTTATTAAGAAAAACAATAGGGGGATATAAAGATGATAAAATCAGAAGTGCTATATAATAAGGAAATTTGGTTAGATGACACAAGGAGTATTAAGCTAAAGTATATTTTGCTTGAAAATAGTATAGAAATATTAGAAAGAGATAAAAATGAGAAAAATTTTTATGACTTATCTCAGGCATCTAGACTTGAGGAAAAAGTAGCTGGCTCATATTATGGTATTGAAATTGAACAAGAATCTGCTAATAGATTTGACATAGATAGAATTGAAGGAATATCATATTCAAAAGATGAGGCAATAGATATAATTTATACCTTATTTGAATATGATGTAACTCCAATATCGATGGTAGAGATTATTGATGATATAGTTACACAAAAAAGCTTAGAATGGTAATCTTTATTTAAATAAGTGTATTTCGTTGTTTATTTTAGCGTAATACACTTTTTCTATTTCATTTACAAGGGCTGTTCCATAAGAAAGTTCACTTACTTTCTTATAAAAGCCTTCTGTTTCTCTCGAATCAATCAAGACATTTGCCTTAACTATATCAGTGTAAATAGTATCGATAGTAGGATAATTATTACTGGCAAGATAATATTGAATCTTACCTATTGTATTATAGTCTGTTAAGACTTCTATATTAGATGCCAATCGTTTCTCGATTATAAGGGAATTGTTTAGTCCTTCAATGGTTGCGGACTGATATGATTTAACAAGACCTCCTGTTCCTAGTAAAGTACCACCGAAATATCTTGTTACTACTACTACAATATCAGTTAAACCTTGTCCAATAAGAACATCTAGCATTGGTTTGCCGGCAGTTTTACTAGGCTCGCCATCATCATTGCATCTTTCTATTACATTTTTATTACCTATAATATATGCAGTGCAATTGTGTGAGGCATCCCAATGTTTCTTTTTAATTGACTCTATAAATTCAAGAGCATCATCTTCTGATTTAGCAGGACCAACATATGAAATAAATTTAGATTTTTTCATAATAAACTCACCGGTACCGCCTTTATGAACAGTTTTATATGACTCAAGCATGATTTTTTACTCCTTTAAAATAGTTGTGTAAACTGATTATTACTGGTATTATATTTATAAGCAATTAAGTTTAATTTGTGCACATTAATTATTGTATTATCTTTTATTATGCACAAATAATAATTAAGAGTCAAGTTTCATAAAAAATGTTGATAAAGGTAGGGGTGTCATGAATTTGTTTGATTATATGAGAGAAAACACAATGGAAAAGGAATCGCCACTAGCTGCAAGATTAAGACCTAAGGTTATTGAAGATGTGGTAGGACAATCACATATAATAGGTAAGGACAAGCTTTTATATAGGGCGATAACTGCTGATAAGCTTAGTTCAGTCATTTTTTATGGACCGCCAGGAACGGGTAAAACTACTCTTGCTAAAGTTATAGCTAACAATACTAGTTCGATATTTACACAGATTAATGCTACATCGTCTGGTAAAAAGGATATGGAGCAAGTAGTAAAACAAGCTAAAGATGCTATGGGTATGTATAATAAAAAAACAATTTTATTTATAGATGAGATTCATAGATTTAACAAAAGCCAACAAGATTATTTACTTCCATTTGTAGAAGATGGAACTGTAGTATTAATAGGTGCTACAACTGAAAATCCATATTTTGAAGTTAATCAAGCGCTTATATCCAGGTCAATTATATTTGAGTTAAAACCTTTATTAAAAGAGGATATTAAGAAATTGATAACTAGAGCGATTGGAGATAATGAAGATGGGCTTGGCGTATATAAAGCAAGAATTACTGAAGAGGCACTTGATTTCTTAGCAGATAATTCAAATGGTGATGCAAGAACAGCACTTAATGCTATTGAGCTGGGTGTACTTTCTACACAAAGATCTGAAGATGGTTATATAGATATTACAATAGATGTAGCGTCAGAATGTATACAAAAGAGAGTTCTCAACTATGATAAAAATGGTGATAATCATTATGATACTATATCTGCATTTATTAAAAGTATGAGGGGATCTGATCCTGATGCTGCTATATATTACCTAGCTAGAATGTTATATGCAGGTGAAGATATTAAGTTTATTGCAAGAAGAATTATTATATGTGCGGCAGAAGATGTATCTAATGCTGACCCTAATGCCTTGGTTATAGCAAATGCTGCTGCTCAAGCAGTTGAAAGGCTTGGAATGCCAGAAGCAAGGATAGTTTTAGCACAAGCGGTAGCTTATGTAGCAACTGCACCTAAAAGTAATTCGTCAAATGTTGCTATTGATGAAGCACTAGCAGTGGTAAGAAATGAAAAGTCATATTCAATTCCCGACCATTTAAGAGATACTCATTATAAGGGAGCGAGCAAGCTTGGAAGAGGGCAGGGTTATAAATATGCCCATAATTATGAGGGTAATTTTGTTGAACAACAATACCTTCCTGCAGAATTGTTAGGCAGAGAATTTTATAGATTATCTAACAATGGATATGAAAAGGATATTATTAAAAGGAATATATATAAAAAGAAATAAAAAAAGATTCCCTTTATGAGAATCTATTTTTCTATATCGTTTTTATTGTCTTTACTTTCATCTTGATTAAAAAGATTATCATAATCGATTTTATCTTTATTTACTAATCGATTTATTAGGATATATCCATATAAGATTATGGGTATTACTACTATAGAATAAAGGCTAACAACAAAGAAGGTATTAGATTCTTTGGTTGCTAATATAGCAGATATAATTAAGATAATTGGTAATAAGATTAATAGGAGTATTCCTATAATCGCCATAATACGCTTAGTGTTTTTCATATAATCTCCTTTCGTTTATAGAATATTTATAAGATTAAGATTATTAACTCCCAAAAATTGCTTTACGCAAACACATACTCCGCCAAGCAGTATTGATGAATTCTTTAATGCTGATGGAACTATCTTATCATAGGAATTCATATGACTAGTTAATGAATGTTTAATTCTAATTAATAATGATTCGTCTAAATAAATAAAAGCTGAATTTATGATAATGATATCTGGGTTATATAGATTTAACACATTATTTACGCAAATAGACATATAATGAACAAATTTATCCATGATTTTAAGTGCATCCTCATCACCTGTTCGATACATATTACAAAATTCTTCAAATGGAAACTTAGACAATGATTTTTTAGAAGCATATTCTTTTAATAGTGCTTGTTCAGATACATATTGTTCTAAGCAACCTTTATTACCACAAGGGCATTCGCGGCCGTTCATTTCAACAATTGTATGTCCTAATTCGCCTGCATGTCCACTAAAACCAGTATATAAATTATTGTTTATAACTAGTCCTAATCCAACACCTGAATGTATGCTTATGTTAGCAACATTTGAATAATCATATATAAAGGCTTTTTCGCCTATAACTGAGAGATTTGCTTCATTTTCTAAATACACCTTAGTTTTATAATGATTAGTTAATTGCTGGTGCAAATCAAGATTATATATACTATAATAAGGTGCAAACGCAATCTGGTTATTTTGAGTAACACCATGAATTCCTATGGCTATTCCAATCAGGCCATAAGGTGTTGCTCTTGCATCCTTAATTAAATCATCAATTAGATCAACTAAAACTGGGAAGAATTGTTCTTCTTCTTGTGGAGTATCTACTTGAACAATCTGATTATATTCACCTGTTAAGTTAGATAATAATGAAGTTATTTTATTAATATCTAAGTTAATACTAATTACATAACCAGCATTTTGGTTAATACTTAAAAGTATGGGTTTGCGACCGAGGTCAGTATCTTCACTACCAATTTCCTTTATTAATTTTTTATCTATTAGATCTTGTACAATATTTGAAATAGTTGCTTTTGAGAGGCCGAGCTTTTTTGCTATAGCTGCACGTGATATAGAATTAGAATTAATAATAGTTTCTAGTACATTTGTGCTATTAATATCTCTAATTAAATCCTTACTTCCTGTAATCATATGCGTGATGTCCTTTCTTCATATTAATATATGAAATACAATTTAAAAGTTATCATAACATAGATAAAATAATATGCAAATGTTAATACTATATAAACGATAAAAAATATAAAATCATTAAAAACAGATTGACAAACATATCAAAAATTGATATAGTATAAATAACAATTTGTTTAGTCACTAAACTATATAGGAGGAAGAGAATATGGCTTATTTTGAAACGATAGGAAAAATTGAATACGAAGGTCCAGAGAGTAAGAATCCATTAGCATTTAAATATTACAATCCAGAAGAAGTTGTAATGGGTAAAACAATGAAAGATCAATGTAGATTTGCTATGTCTTACTGGCACACACTAACAGCAATGGGTAATGACCCATTTGGTTCAGCAACAATGTTCCGCCCATGGGATAATGTAGAATCCGCTATGGATAAAGCTAAAGAAAGAGTACATGCAGCATTTGAACTTATGGAAAAACTACAGATACCATTCTTTTGTTTTCATGATAGGGACGTTGCGCCTGAAGGTGAAAGTCTTGAAGAAACAAATAAAAGGTTAGATGAAATTGTAGCTGTTATTAAAGAAGAGATGAAACGTACAGGTATAAAATGTCTATGGGGTACAACTAATGCATTCAGTAATCCTAGATTTGTACATGGTGCAGGTACTTCATGTAATGCAACGGTATTTGCATATGCAGCAGCACAAATTAAAAAAGCAATGGATATCACAATGGAATTAGGTGGAGAAAACTATGTATTCTGGGGTGGTAGAGAAGGATATGAAACTTTATTAAACACAGATACAGGTTTAGAACTAGATAACTTAGCACGCCTACTTCAGATGGCAGTTGACTATGCTAAAGAAATTGGTTTTGAAGGTCAATTCTTAATAGAGCCTAAACCAAAGGAGCCAACTAAACATCAATATGACTTTGATACTGCAACAGTATTAGCTTTCTTAAGAAAATATAACCTAGATAAACATTTTAAATTAAATATAGAAGCTAACCATGCAACACTAGCAGGTCATACTTTCCAACATGAATTAAATCAATGTCGTATTAACGGAGCTTTAGGTAGTGTTGATGCAAACCAAGGTGACATGCTATTAGGATGGGATACAGATCAATTTCCAACTAATGTTTATGATACTACTTTAGCAATGTATGAAGTACTTCTAGATGGTGGATTTACAAAAGGCGGGTTAAACTTTGATTCTAAAGTAAGAAGAGCTTCTTTTGAAGAATCAGATTTATTCTATTCTTATATTGCAGGAATGGATGCATTTGCAAGAGGCCTTAAAGTAGCAGCTAAATTAATAGAAGACAGAGTTCTAATCGATTTTGTTAACGAACGTTATTCAAGCTACCAAGAAGGAATAGGAAAAGAAATTATTGAAGGTAAAGTTGGATTTAAAGAATTAGAAGCTTATGCTTTAGAATACGGTCATACAAAGAATACATCAGGCCGTCAAGAACTTCTTGAATCTATTTTAAATCAATATATAATAGAAACTAAATAATCAAAAAATAAGATTATTTTACATTACAATATATTAATCAGAGGATTTTATAATGCTTATCTGAAACTAAACAGATATACATATAAAGTCCTCTAATACTATAAAGGGATATTGGAAGGAGGATATATATGTTATATATTGGTGTTGATTTAGGAACATCTTCTGTTAAGTTGTTGGCTATGGATGAAAATGGGGATATTAAAAAGATTGTAGTTCGCGAATACCCTCTACATTTTCCTAAAAGGGGATGGGCGGAACAAGATCCAGAAGATTGGTTTGATGCAGTTGAGGACGGATTTGAGGAACTAACTTCAGATTTAGATACTTCTTTAATAGAAGGAGTAAGTTTTAGTGGTCAAATGCATGGTCTAGTTTTGTTAGATGAAAAGGACGAAGTGATACGACCAGCTATTTTATGGAATGATGGAAGAACAGTTGAAGAATGCCGCTATTTAAATGAAGTAATCGGGCAAGAAGTGATTTCAAGCTATACAGCTAACAAAGCTTTAACAGGTTTTACTGCTCCAAAGCTATTATGGGTAAAAAGCAATGAACCTGAAAATTTTGCAAAAATTAAAAAGATTATGCTACCAAAAGACTATATAGCATATCGCTTGAGCGGTGTTCATTGCACTGATGTATCAGATGCATCAGGAATGCTTTTGTTGGATGTGGAAAACAAAAGATGGTCAAAAGAAATGTTAGAGATATGTGATATTAAAGAAGAGCAATTAGCCAAAGTATATGAAAGCTACGAAGTAGTTAGAACGATAACACAAGAAATGTCTGATAGGTTAAACCTACCAACTTCCTGTAAAGTTATAGCAGGTGGTGGTGACCAGGCAGTTGGTGCAGTTGGAACAGGTACTGTAGGTAATGGTATGTGTAGTGTTTCTCTTGGAACTTCTGGCGTGGTATTTATTTCAAGTAAGAATTTCGCGGTAGATGATGCCAATGCTTTACATTCATTTGCACATGCAGATGGAAAGTATCATTTTATGGGTGTTACTCTTGCAGCAGCAGCTTCGAATAAATGGTGGATGGATGAAATACTTAATACAAAAGAATACAATAAGGAGCAAGAAGGTATTACAGTACTTGGTGAAAATCATGTATTTTACTTACCTTATTTAATGGGAGAACGTACCCCTCACAATAATCCAAAAGCAAGAGGCACATTTATAGGAATGGTTATGGATACTACACGTGAAGATATGACACAAGCAGTTCTTGAAGGGGTTGCATATTCCCTAAGGGATTGTTTTGAAATTACTAAATCACTAGGTGTAAATGTTGAAAGAATCCGTATAAGTGGTGGTGGATCAAAAAGTAAATTATGGTGTAGTATTATTGCCAACGTATTAGATGTGAAAGTAGATAAAATTAATTCCCTTGAAGGACCGGGTTTTGGCGCTGCTATTTTGGCGGCTGTAGGGTGTGGACAATATAATACAGTAGAAGAAGCAACTAAAAAATTAATAAAAGTTGTTGAAACGACTGAACAAAACCCTGATATTGTTAAAAAGTATGAAGAAAGTTATAAGATTTACAAGGAATTATACCCTACACTTAAAGGTGTATATGAGATGTTATAGTATAAATATGCAATAACACCTGTATTGTATACTATGGTATGTCACTAAAATTATCTTAAAATTAAGAAAATTATATTGTTTTTTTCTTCATTTTGTTCAAAAAAAGGCATTGGAAAACGGTTTTTCTAACTATAAATATAGCAATTCCCAAAAAAGTGCCATTTGTATATTCTATTATAAAAAGAAGTTTATTTAAAAAGAAGAGAAGATATAAATGTATAATTAGTATACAATAGATGAAATAGAATTCTATAAATTGTACTAAATGTATAAAGAATCACTTGCTAGTATGTAACATCTTAATAATAATTAAACAATAAATTAATTTGAAATATGTATTGCAAAGTAAAAAACACTATGATATAATCATGGTATCGAAAATCATTTCGATTGATGCAGAATAATGCATAAAAACAAATTAATTGGGAGGAAAGAAAATGAAAAAAGTAATTGCATTAATTTTAACCCTTACACTGTTAATCGGTAGCTTAACAGCATGTAAAAAGAAAGTAGAACCTGAGACACCAGATGATGGTGGCAAGGTAGACGTTGTTGAGCCTGGTGTTGAAACACCAGAAACACCAGAGGAACCAAAAGAACTTACTGGAAAATTAATTGTTTGGTCATTCACAAACGAATTACAAGCACACACGCTTGCATTCCAAGAAGCTCATCCTGGAGTTGAAGTTGAGTATACTGAGATTTCAATGAACAGTGGTGAATATCAAGTTAAAGTTCAAGCAGCAGCTGGAACAGATGAAGTTCCTGACTGTGTAGCACTAGAAGCTGCATTCGTACGCGAATGGGTAGAAAGTGATTTATTATTAGACCTTAGCGATTTACTTCCAAAAGCTGAAGCTTTAGATGTATATCAAAACACTATTGATGTTGGTACATATGATGGCGAAGTTCGTGCTTATTCTTATCAATCAACACCAGGTGCTGTATTCTACCGTCGTAGTCTTGCAAAAGAATATTTCGGAACAGATGATCCTGTTGAAATTCAAAACTTAATGTCAGACATGGATAAATTTGAAGCTATGGCTCAAGTTGTTAAAGAAAAATCTGGTGGCGATACATACATGGTTTCATCATCAGGCGACTTCATGCAACTTTTCTATGCAAACAGAGAAAACCCATGGGTTGTTGATGGTAAATTAGTTATTGATCCTAAGGTTGAAGAACTTATGGACCTTGCTAAAACTTTCCGTGAAAAAGGTTATGAATCACAAGCAACACAATGGGAAGAAGGTTGGTTTGCTGGAATGAACGATTCCCTAGCTGATGCTTCCGGAAACGCAAAACAAATTTTCAGCTACTTCTTACCTACATGGGGACTTCCATATGTTCTAATGACAAACGCTGGAGATACAGCTGGCGATTGGGCTTGTATTAATGGTCCACTACCATACCAATGGGGTGGAACTTGGGTTGGAGCTATGAAAAATGCTAAAAACGTAGAAACTGCTAAAGCTTTCGTTGAGTTCGTAACATTAAATGA
>DUQJ01000198.1 GCA_012837865.1 Clostridiales bacterium
CAGTAGTTTCAATCATTTCTAATAATTTCTCTGCCGCATTTCCACTTCTTGTTTCTTGTACAAATCTTAAAACTCCTGATATTAATACCATTGCAAAGATTATTATCACAGTAGCGAAATCTCTATTTGATGAATCTACTAATATAATATCTGTAAATGCAGACACTACAGCTAGAGCAATTAATATCAATGTAAAAGGATTAATAAATGCTCTGATTAGTCTTTTAATTAAACTGTCTTCTTTTGAGTATGTTACATTATTATCTCCATATAAATCTATTGCAGTTTTTATTTGGGTTCTTGTTTTTCCTTTTTCAGAACTTTCCAAAGCATTATACAATTCTTCAATATTACTTTTTGATGCGGTAATCAATCTTTTATTAATTTCATCACGCTCTGCTAAATCCGTTTTCTTATTAATTAATTCTTTTTTGTTTATCCTCTTATTCATTAAATAACCCTTTTCTATACGAAATACTATGTCTAAGACTACTATACCGACCTTAATTGAATTATACCATAAAGGATGGGCCTTAGACCAATCATTTTGTATGTTGAAAGCATTATGTCTTTTAAAACAATATGATATACTTGAAAATTATGATATACTAATTGATATTATATTTAGATAAAGGAGGCAAAAGTTTGCAGATTAATATTGGCAAACTTATACCATAAAATGAAAAAAGGACAAATATACGAAGGATATGTTATAAGAATCGATTTTCCAAATAAAGGCATTGTTAAAATAGATGAAAGTGAAGTTATAGTTAAAAATGTTATACCAGGACAAAAAGTTAGCTTTATGATAAATAAAATCAAAAACAATTTAGTTCATGGAAGGTTATTAGAAACCTTAGAAAAATCATTTTTAGAAACAGAGGATGCGAAATGTAAATCCTTTGGTAAATGTGGCGGGTGTAATTACCATACCCTCACATATGATGACCAATTAAAATTAAAATCCGAACAAATCAAAAAGCTTATAGATACTGTGACTAACGATTATATATTTGAAGAAATTCTTCCTAGTCCAAATCAGTTCGAATATAGAAATAAGATGGAATATTCATTTGGGGATCAAGAAAAGGATGGACCTTTAACATTGGGTTTACATAAACGCGGAAGTTTCTATGATGTCATAACCACTGATGATTGTAAAATCGTAGATAATGATTTTAATTATATCCTTAAATTAGTATTAGCTTTTTCAAAGAAAAATAATCTAACTTATCTTCACAAAATGAGTAAAGAAGGATTCCTGAGACATCTACTTGTTAGGAAGGCTGTTAAAACTAATGAGATTTTAATAAATATTATAACAAGCTCTCAACAGAATAATAAACTCTTAGCTAAAGATATTTTTGCTAAACTAGTAAAAGAATTATTAGATTTAAATTTGACAGGAAATATTGTTGGTATTTTGCATACCTATAACGATTCATTAGGTGATGTAATTCAAAGTGATTCTACTACAATTCTTTATGGTAGAGATTTTATTTACGAAGAACTTCTGGGACTAAAATTTAAGATATCAACATTTTCTTTTTTTCAAACAAATTCATTAGGAGCTGAAGTCTTATATAGCAAAGTTAGAGAATATGTTGGTGAAACAGATAATAAAGTTTTATTTGATCTCTATTCTGGTACTGGTACTATTGCTCAATTACTTGCTCCTGTTGCTCAAAAAGTTATTGGTGTAGAAATTGTTAAAGAAGCGGTTGAGTCTGCTATTGAAAATGCTAAACTTAATCAATTGACTAATTGTGAATTTATAGCTGGAGATGTTCTTAAAATTGTGGGTGATTTAACTGATAAACCTGATATCATAATTCTAGATCCACC
>DUQJ01000199.1 GCA_012837865.1 Clostridiales bacterium
ATTTAATATTACATTATTTGCTGAGCAAATTCATAACAATAAGCTCTCAAGCTCTTGCCAGTTTGAGCAAGCTAAGCCACTCCAGTTTTGATTCCATTCTCGTTTTAATCCAAAATTTATTTTAATATCTGCGTTAGATGTGAACAAATTATTTTCATGGTCATCTATTATTATTCCACCACTCATATCAATTATTGATTTATCCATTATATTATTATCCTTTGCCAACAATATAATATTTTCATGTTTTAGATTTTTCTTTATCCATTGAGATTTTTTTGCAACATTGTCAACACATCCAATAGTACATATTATGACTTCATATTTATTTTTCAATAAATTAAAAACTCTTAATGTGTTAAAATCATATAATTCCAAGTCTTCATAGAATTCATCAGATGCAAAAAAACTTTTGATACTTGATTCAATTTCTGGACATTGATCTGTAAAATTCCACTTATTGACTTTTGTCCACTCGGCTTGCTTTTGAAATCTTTCATTATATAATTGAACTATTTTTTTTACTGAATTTACTATTGTTCCATCAAAGTCTAAAAATATTTTTTTCATAGTAATCTCCCCCATCTTTTATTTTTCATTAACTATATTATATTTATTATAACATGCAATATATCGTTTGTCAATCATGATTATTTTAATTTGTATTTAGAAAGTAATCAATATATTGTGATATTTTTAAAACTGGGTTACACTGGAGGTAGATAGAATTGAAGATAGATACACATTGTCATACTAAGGAAGGATCGCCGGATGGTTTGGTTAACATTAAAGATACAATTAATGGATTAATTAAAAAAGGTTATGATGGGATGATTGTTACAGATCATAACTCATATGAAGGATATAATTCTATAAAGTATTTAAACTATAAAAACTTCACAATTTTCAAAGGTATAGAATATGACACTTCAGATGCAGGTCATATGCTAATAATTTTACCTACTGAAGAAGATAATGACATATTCACACATAAGGGAATGAAGATGAAGGATGTTATAAAAATAGTAAAAGGCCTTGGTGGTATACTAGGGCCAGCCCACCCTTTTGATTATTATAAGCTTGGCATATTAAATAATGCAAGATGGATTAAAAATCAAAATATTATAAAGGAATTTAGTTTTATAGAAACATTTAATTCTTGTGGTAGTGAACTAGGCAATCAAAAGGCTAACTTGATAGCTAAAATATACAATAAACCTGGATTGGGTGGTTCAGATTCTCATAGAACAGGGAGTGTGGGCCAAGGATACACTATATTGCCACATAAGATTGAAAATCAGAATGAATTGATAAATCTCATTAAATGTTTGGACTACAAAGATACTCAGGTTGGAGGAATTCTATTTAAAGGTTCATCTAAAGATAAGTTGGGCATGATATATTCAGTTGGAATAAGAGCTTTTTATCTCATTAGTTTGGTCACGAGCGTGTTTTCTAGGAAAAAGGCAATAAAAATTGCATTAGCCTTGAGTTTGATATAAATAAATAATAATTTAAGAGGAGGTACACAATGAAATATGTTACATTTATTATTTATTTATTATGTTACATTATATATTTCATGTTATTCTCAAAAGAGCTGTATACTGGTGGACATATTATTGAGCTTTATTATCCATTAGGCATTTTGGTTGGCATAATTGTAACTGTTTTTTTAAAACGAAAACTAAAGATAAACGACATAAAAAGATTGGTTACAGGCTTCACATTTGGCACATCACTTTTAATAATTATGCCATTAGCTCTAGATGTAGCATATGGAAGTATAATGTCAGATTTTTACATGGGAGGCTATCAGAATTTATTTCAAATTGCAGAATATGTGCAACAAGAGGATAACTTAGTAATCATACATTTAAAAAAGCTGCAAGAGGGAGTTTTTGCTCATAATATACAAGATGGTCGCATAGTAATGTCGGACAATCGCGTAATCCAAGGTACCTATTTTATTAATGAAAAAGAATATATTATATTTGATTGGGATAAGCGAGAGATAATCAATAGAAAGACAGCAGATGAAATTGGACAGCTTGCTCATGAACATATAATTAATAAGCAGGACTTTAATCAAGAATATTATGGTGATATTTTAAAATATGAAATGAATGGTTATGGTGTATTTTTTTGGTGTGAACAGAATAATTTTAGTTTAGAGTTACACATAAAAGATAATGATTATTATTTAGAAGATTCATTAATATAATTGATAATCAATGATTTATAATTTCATATCCTGAAATGCAAATTATTGATATTATAAATTAAAATAATGATAAAAGGAGTGATGATTATGGCAAAGTTTCATATTAATAAACATGGCGTGCCGGCCCCTTGTAAGGCAAAACCAGGTAATTGTCCACTTGGAGGAGATGAATCTCATTTTAATGATAGGGAAAAGGCTCAAGCATACATTGACAAGAAGAATGAGGCGGAATACAATCTTATGCCAGACGTTTTTAAGACAGCAGACACTATAGCAAAAAAAGAAAAAAAGCTTACGCCAGCTCAAAAGAAAGCTAAAGAAAAAGCAGAATTCAAAGAAAAATTAACTAAAAGTTTAGGTAAATACTGGAAAAACAAAGATGGCACTCCAAACACAAGTATGGTGAACCATTGTTTACACAAAATTAAATATATTACATTAGGTGATTCCTTTGTTGAGGTTGCTGATTCAAGACCAAGTATTTCTAGTGAAATATTTTATGACGACGAAACGAAAGCCCCTGAAGTAAACTTTGAAAGTTTTTATAATTACAATACTAGATTTGATATGCCTAAATATTATGAAATGACCGGTAGAAATTACAATGGAACAGGAACCCTTAAAATGATACCTCAATATGATAAAGTAGAAAGATTTGAGCTTGCGGCATTAACTTATGATGACGATCCTGGAGTTGATTATATAGAAATAAATGAAGATCAACTTAAAGAAATCAATAAAGGTGTTCAAGAAGTGATAGATCATTATGACAAAAGACTCAAAAGTTATTACAAAAGACATGGAGACAAAATAAGGGCTGTTGGATACTGGAGAAACAGATAAACTTTATAAATCAACATTAAGTACATTTAAATTAAAGGAGAGATTTATTAATGGATAATGTAATTAGACAAATAAATAAAATTATGGGCGTAGAAAACATGGGCAGTCAGCTATCAATAAGTTTTTACAATGATGGTGGAATTGTTTTTGGAATTTATGAACATGAAATTCCAATAGTGGTTGACAAAGACAACAAGCAAGTTCACCTAGATTGCGAGACTGTTAATGTTAAATTAACATATGATATGTTGAGTGAGTTGACTCAAATAACCAAGTTAATACAAGATAATATTGATACTGTATTAAAATGCATATCTAAGTGTTAGTTTAAACTCATGATATCCGTCAAAGTTTTCGGCGACTTAAGCAAGCGTCAATTGATATTGATGATGAATTTGAAAAGTAGGTAAATATATTTAAATAATTAATTTTCTAGGTTGATGAAGTGTATTATTTTTAACAAAATCTGGTTGACTTAACTTACCTAAGTCAACCAGGTTTTGTTATTATTATAACATTAATTTTGTGAGGCTGATAATCCAATATTTACAAGCAAACAATAGTATAATAATAATGTGATATTACATCATGTGACAATATATTACAAACAAAATATTAAGTTATGATAAAAAACAGAGGATGATGCACTGTGTTTAAAATTAAAACAAAAAAGGCCTTTACGATTATTGAGTTAATGGTTGTAATTGCTGTAATTGGGATATTAGTGTTAATGGCTGCACCAAAATTTATAGATATAATGGAAGAGACTAAAATAGTCAGAATACAAAATGATATTAAAGTTGTTGAAGGTAAAGTTATGGAAGAATATATTGAGTCAAATGACATTAAAAAAGAAATGTTTGCTGTAAATTTAAATAATGTCTATGGTAATATTTATAATACACGCGGAAAAGTTGAAGGATACATTGAAGGAAAGTACAAGATAGTAGAAAAGAAAATTATATACAGCGCACAAACTAGACTTAAAGGCACTTTTTATAGTAATGCAAGAGGAGGCGTTTATTATGTAGAGGAAAAGATGAGTACTAAAGATGTAAAAGATGTGGAATTTGCCAAAAGCGAAGATTTTGAGTGGTTTACTGATATAAATGGTTATAATAATGTAAACGGAGAATTTGGATATTATAAATATATAGGTAATAGTGATACAGTCAAGATTCCTAAAAAAATCAATGGAACATTAATGACCAGCTATTATAAAATGTTTGAAGGAAAGTTAAATACTTCTTCAATTAATATTATTAGCAATAATAAAATTAATAACATGAATTCTATGTTCTTAAATTCTGAATTAGAAATAATAAATGTAAGCAATCTAAATACTTCAAAAGTTCAGCATATGAGCTGCATGTTTTCTGGTTTGCAAGCCAAAGTTGTGAATGGGCTTAACTATTTTGACACATCAGAAGTAATTGATATGAGTATGATGTTCCATAATTCTGAATTAATTGTGTTAAATTTGGATAATTTTATCACCCTTAAAGCAATAAATATGAAAGCCATGTTCGAAGGTTCAAAAGCTTTATTTATAAATATTGAAGGCTTTGACACTTCTAATGTTATTGATATGAGTTGGATGTTTCGTTTGAATAAGTTGGAAACTTTAAACTTAAGCAACTTTGACACTTCTAAAGTTGTTGATTTAACAGCTATGTTTGCTGGAGCTGAAATAAAAACATTATTGGGATTAAAAAACTTTAACACTTCTAATGTTACAAATATGTCTTCTATGTTTTATTATTCAAAAATTAACAACTTAGATCTTAGTAATTTTGATACATCTAATGTGATAATGATGAAAGAAATGTTTGCTGGATCTAAGGCAACCAAAATTAACATATCCTCATTTAATACATTTAATGTTATTGATATGAGTTACATGTTTGGCGGAGTGAGGATCCCTGAGCTAAATTTAAATAAATTTGAAACAGGACAAGTAACAAATATGACAGGTATGTTTGGAAATGTAGCAATAAATAGCCTAAATTTAAGCAGTTTTAACATTAAAAATAGCATTATGACAGATATTTTTACTGGTTCTGAAATAAAAAACTGCTATATCAATCAGGAGTCTGAAGTAAAATTTAAATCTATAGAAAACAACAATCCTAAAGACATTAATTTTGTTTTAATTTAAATTATGGAGCCCGAAACAATATTCGATTTTTATGGAGCCCGAAATAATATTCGATTTGAAGTAAAATAAGATTTGTTTCAATAATTTATATAAAAAGTGAGCCAAGGTCAACTGGCTCACTTTTTATTACATAACATAAAGATAGTTAATTAATAAATAGTATAATAAAGTTTAATGACATTGATTATACAAAGTAAACTCGTATAACTCATCATATAATTATATAGAGCGGAGAAGATCTAATAATGGCAAAAAATAATTATTATGCAGTTAAGAATGGTCATAAGATAGGAATTTTTGAATCTTGGGTTGACTGTAGCAAGCAAGTTCACGGATTTAAGGGTGCAATATATAAAGGGTTTCCGAACCTCAAAGAAGCTGAGGCATATTTAGAAGGCCAAGAAAGCAAGGTTAGCCATGGATACGAATCTGAAGAGGAAATAATGGCAGACATTAAAGATGGGGAAATGATTGCATATGTAGATGGATCTAACCGAGGGGATGGGTCAGCCTTTGCATGGGGAATTGTTACATTTTCAAATGAATTGGGCAAACAAACTATAAATGGAATGAGCACAAACCCAAATCAAATTAAGTATAGAAATATAGCCGGGGAATTATTTGCGTCTGTTAAGGCTACTAAGTATGCAATGGATAACAAGATGACTAAGATAACTATTTATCATGATTATTCTGGTATAAGACATTGGGCATTAGGTGAGTGGAAGACTAAAAATAAGTTATCTCAAGATTACGAGGCGTTCTTCAAGTCAGCTAAAAGATATATAGAATTTGAATTTGTAAAGGTTGAAGGACATACTGGAGATAAATTCAATGAGGAAGCTGATGTTCTTGCAAAAAAAGCATTAGGAATTAAAGTTTAATTAAAACATGAAAAAGAAATTTATAATGTATAATAAAGATTTGAAAATCGATAAGGATATGTTAATATTTGGAATGAGATACGCTTTAGGGAGACAAACATTCGCTCCAACAATTGTAATAGAGAACATTAAACACAACATTGATAAAATAGATAAATCTGTCTAAAAGTCAATATCAAATCGCTAATTAATATTGTATGTTTAATGGTGAATAATTGAATAAAAATTGTGCTTTAGAAAACAGATTTGATATTAGTACACAAGTTAACTAGGTTGACTGAGTACATGAAAAGATTGAGAGGATTAGGTCTATAAATATTGGGCTGGCAAGTAACCAGGTGAAGGGGAGTATAACAAGTGAAAATAGGATTTTTAAGTAATTTACACATTACTAATAATACTAACTTAAAGCAATGTAAGTTATTAACAGATATGATAATTACGAGGAGGGTGTCAAAATGAAAAAAGTATTAATAATGTTAGCATTAGTTTCATCGTTTGCATTAGTATTCTCAGGATGTAGTTCTGATAAGGTAGATGAAGTTGATAAGGACATAGTTTCAAGTGGTCAAGTAGAACAAGCCAAGGATAAAGATGTTGAAGAAAAGG
>DUQJ01000200.1 GCA_012837865.1 Clostridiales bacterium
AATAATTATATAAATATATATTAGAAATTATATGAACAATCAAAAGGGACTATATAGTTGTTTCACGTGAAACATTTATATAGTCCCTTTTTTAAGTTTTATATTTTGTTTAACTAGATATGTATTAATTAACATGTTATAATTAAAATAATGTTATTAAAATAAGGTGGTGAAAAGATGGGAAGAATTATTGCCATTGCTAATCAAAAAGGTGGTGTTGGTAAAACAACAACAGCTATAAACCTATCGGCATCTCTTGCCGAGCTAGGAGAAAAAGTGTTAACAATTGATTTGGACCCTCAAGGAAATGCATCAAGTGGTTTAGGTATTGATAAAAACAACATTGATAATACTATATACCAATTAATGATAGGAGAGATAGATGTCTATCAATCTATACATAAGACACAAATAGATAAATTATTTATAATTCCCTCTAATGTAAATTTAGCTGGCGCTGAAATAGAACTAATAGGTATAGAAAATAGAGAGTTTATTTTGCAAAAACATATATCGCAAATAAAGGATGATTATGATTATATAATTATTGATTGTCCCCCCTCATTAAACACTCTTACTGTCAATGCCATGACTACTGCGGATACGGTTCTTGTTCCTATACAATGTGAATTTTATGCATTGGAAGGATTATCTCAGTTAATTTACACTATTAATTTGGTAAAAGAAAGACTTAACCCTAATTTAGAGCTAGAAGGGGTAGTTTTTACGATGTTTGATGCAAGAACAAATTTGTCTTTACAAGTAGTTGAGAATGTTAAAGATGTCTTAAAGGAGAATATATATAAAACAGTTATTCCTAGAAATGTAAGGCTGGCAGAAGCTCCAAGTCACGGATTGCCTATCAATTTATATGATCCAAAATCAACGGGAGCAGATGGATATAGACAATTAGCATATGAAGTAATAGATAAACCATATAATGATGAAGAGGAAAACAGTATCTTTAAATATAAAAATGTAGATAATAAAGATAATAAAAAAACAAAGAAGAAAGCTTACGGTTTTGGTAAGAATAAAAAAAGATAAGGGGTTGAAGGCATGGCTATAAAAAAAGGGCTTGGCAAAGGACTTGACAGTATGATACCAAGTGGTGCTATTTTTAACACCATAAAACCAGGACAAGACAATGTTTCACGTGAAACATTAATAAGTATAAATAAAATAGAACCAAACAGATCGCAACCAAGAAAGAATTTTGATGAAGATGCTCTTCAAGAACTTGCAGATTCAATAAAAATATATGGAATAATACAACCAATAATGCTACAAAAGAACAAAGATTTTTATGAAATAATAGCAGGAGAAAGACGCTGGAGGGCAGCGAGACTTGCAGGATTGAAAGAAGTACCTGCAATTATTAAAGATTATAGCGAAAAAGAAATACTAGAAATATCATTAATTGAGAATATACAAAGAGAAAGTTTAAATCCAATAGAGGAAGCGATTGCATATCAAAGATTAATTGCAGAGTTTGATTTAAAACAAGACGAAATAGCTGAAAGGGTATCTAAAAGCCGTGTTACAATAACAAATGCAATAAGGCTTTTAAGACTTGACTCACGTGTTCAGGACATGGTTATTGATGGCTTGCTAACAAGTGGACATGCTAGAGCATTAATACCCATAGAAGATAAAGAAGAACAGATTAACATGGCTAATCTATTGTTTGATAAAAAACTCAGTGTAAGAGAAACAGAAAAGTTTATTAAGAGTTTTTTGTTATCTAAAAAGAACAATGACAAGGATAATACAAAAGCAAAGATTTATGAAAGTGATAGTAATCTGATTTATAAAGAAATAGAAGAAAAGATAAAGACTATAATAGGTTCTAAAGTTCAGATTCATAGAAAAAATGAAAATAAAGGGAAAATTGAGATAGAATATTATTCAAATGAAGAACTTGAAAGAATAGTAGAGTTGTTCGAATTAATATCGTGAAATCTTTATTAGGAGGAGGGGTTATGGATATTTATAAGTTTATAGCTGACAATATGGACATTATCCAATTAGCAACAGTAATCGCACTTTTTATATTTTTGATACTGGTTCTTATTATATTTATAAAGATATCAAAAATGAAAAAAAGATATAAAATATTTATGCAAGGCTCAGATGCAAAATCTCTAGAGAATGTAATTGAAGAAAAACTCGACCAAATTGAAATGCTAGAAAAAAAGATCATAGAAATAAAAAAAGAAATAGATAAACAAAATGAAGTTTTATTAAAAACATATCAAAAATGTGGAATAAAAAAATATGATGCATTTAAGGAAAAGGGCGGCAAACTAAGTTTTGCACTTGCAATGTTAGACAAAGAAGAAGATGGCTTCATAATAAATTCTGTACATAGCACAAGAGAAGGATGTTATATATTTATTAAAGAAATTATTAAAGGCAAATCATTTCTAGGATTGTCTAATGAAGAGGAAGAGGCGCTTACAATGGCGACAAAGACCATAATATAATTAAAATTAAAGCCCTAATCTATTGATATAAAATCATTGGATTAGGGCTTTATATTATATAAGACAATCAACATTGTAAAGGAATGCTATTTTTTAACTTTATCTGTTCCGTAAAATGCAGCCAAATATAATTCTTCAATCTCTGTAACTAATGGAAGTCTTGGATTTGCATTTGTACATTGATCACTAAAAGCTAAATCAGAAAGCATTTCAACTTGCTGTAGAAAATCTTTTTCATCTATACCGAATTCTTTTAATGTTGCAGGTATACCAAGATATGCATTTAATTCTTCAATATCTTTAGCAAGCATTTCAACTGCATCATTATTATCTTTTGGAGTCTTTCCTAATTTCTTCATTAAATCAAAGATTTTATCCCCAACAATATAATATTCGTATTTAGGCCATGATGTAAATTTTGTAGGACATTCAACACCATTATATCTAATAATATGAGGAAGTAAAATTGCGTTAGCACATCCGTGAGGTATATGGAATTCGCCGCCCAGTTTATGTGCCATAGAATGATTAACACCAAGGAAAGCATTTGTAAAGGCCATTCCAGCAATTGTTGAAGCGTTATGCATCTTTTCTCTTGCAGTTGGGTTATTAGCTCCTTCAGAGTATGAACTGCGTAAATATTTAAATACCATATCAATGGCATGAATTGCGAGAGCATCTGTAAAATCAGAAGCTAAGATGGAAACATATGCTTCTAAAGCATGAGTTAATACATCCATACCTGTCCAAGCTGTTGAAGTCTTAGGAACAGTCATAACAAAGTCAGGATCTATAATTGCAACATCTGGTGTTAGTTCATAATCTGCTAAAGGATATTTTTTGTTTTGTTTAGTATCAGAGATAACAGCAAATGAAGTTACTTCTGAACCAGTTCCTGAAGTGGTAGGTATCGCTACAAACTTTGCTTTCTTGCCTAATTCAGGGAATTTATAAGTTCTTTTTCTAATATCTAAGAACTTTAAAGACATATTTTTAAAGTCAGCATCAGGATTTTCGTAGAATAGCCACATTCCTTTTGCTGCATCAATGGCAGAACCACCACCAAGAGCAATGATAACATCAGGTTTAAAATTTCTCATAACCTCTACACCACGATTAATAGTATCCAATGATGGATCTGGTTCAACATCATCAAAAATTTCACTGTGTACATAAGAAGATCTTTTTCTTAATTGATATAAGATTTTGCTTACATACCCTAAATCAGTCATTGATTTATCAGTAACAATAAAAGCTTTAGTAATGTCTGGCATTTTAGTTAAATATTGAATAGAACCTGATTCAAAATATATTTTATTGGGAACTTTAAACCATTGCATATTTACTCTCCTCTTAGCGACTCTTTTATAATTAACTAAATCCACAGCAGATACATTATGAGTAGTAGAATTACCACCATATGATCCGCAACCTAGAGTAAGAGAAGGCATATTAGTATTGTATAAATCACCAATTGCACCATGTGTTGAAGGTGAATTAACTATAATTCTACCTGTTTTCATTCGATTAGAGAATCTGTTAATTACTTCATTGTCATTTGAATGAATCACTGATGAATGACCCATACCACCTAATTGTAACATTTTCTCTGATAGATCAAAGCCTTCTTCAACGGTTTTAGCTTTTAAAATTGCTAAGACAGGTGATAATTTTTCTTTTGAAAGAGGATATTTTATACCTACACCATCTAGTTCTGTACATAAAACTTTTGTGTCTTTTGGAATCTCAATACCTGCTAGTGAAGCGATTGTATAAGGTGATTGGCCAACAATAGCTGGATTAACACTAGCTTTTTCAAGGTTCATTACAATAGGTTCAAGTTTTTTAATTTCATCTTTTGTTGCAAAATAGCAACCAGCTTTTTTCATTAAAGATACAACTTCATCATAAACAGGAGCCTCTATTACAGCAGCTTGTTCAGATGCGCATATCATACCATTGTCAAATGATTTAGAAAGAACTAAATCATTAACAGCTCTTTTAAGTGTTGCTGTTTTTTCTATAAAACAAGGAACATTACCTGGTCCTACACCTAATGCAGGCTTACCAGCAGAATAAGCTTGTTTAACCATTCCTGAACCACCAGTTGCAAGTATTAATGAAACATCTGGATGATTCATTAAAGCCTGAGTAGATTCTAAAGAAGGAGTCTCAATCCATTGTATACAATTTTTTGGTGCACCAGCTTTAATAGCAGCATCATATAAAAGTTTAGCAGCATGAGCTGAACACTTTTGTGCACTTGGATGAAAACCAAAAATAATAGGATTTCTAGTTTTTATACATGATAGGCACTTAAACATAGTTGTTGAAGTAGGATTTGTGACTGGAGTAACACCAGCAACAACACCAATTGGTTCAGCAACAATCATATAATCCTCTTCGTCATTATCTTCAATTATACCTACTGTTTTTCTATATTTTACAGAATACCAAATAGATTCTGTTGCAAAAAGATTTTTTATAACCTTATCTTCATAAACACCCCTGCCTGTTTCGTCTACGGCCATTCTTGCAAGAATTTGTTGATTCTCTAAACCAGCTAATGTCATTTCGTGTACAATATTATCAATAGTTTCTTGGTCTTGAGTCATAAATTCATCTAATGCTTTTAATGAATTTTTAACTAATTTATCAACTTCTTGTTGAGCTGTAAGTTTTGTTTCAGTTATATTCTTACCCATAAGAACCCTCCTTATTTAATAAAAGCGATTGTTAAATTATTAACATAGTAACTATCCTTAGAATAACAAAAAGAATATGTTTTGTCAAAGAATATTATACTTAATTAACAATGAAAATTTTACTAATAATAATTAAAAGCTATACAGATTATACATATATAAGAAAAGAGAAAAGAATATATGTTAAGTTTACCAAAAAGGCATGGGATTTAACAAAAAAATTAAGTGTTATTTTAATAATAGATAAGTTTGCATG
>DUQJ01000201.1 GCA_012837865.1 Clostridiales bacterium
AATCCGGATGTAATGTTACCGGCTAGTGATAAAGGGAAATTAGATGTTGGACATGCTGTAGGCAAAGGTTTTCTAAGAGTTATAAAAGACATGGGATTAAAAGAACCATATACTGGGCAAACCGATTTAGTTACAGGGGAAATAGCTGAAGATTTAACCTATTATTATGCAGCAAGTGAGCAAATCCCTTCAGCAGTAGCATTAGGAGTTTTAATGAATAAAGACAATACTGTTAAACATGCTGGAGGTTTTATAATACAATTGATGCCATTTGCAGATGATAGTATAATAGATAAATTAGAAGATAAAATTAATTCGTTAGATGCAATAACTAAATTATTCGACAAAGGTATGTCAGCAGAAGAAATACTTGAATATATATTAGGGGATATGGGCATGGAAGTTCATGAGAAAATTCCTACAAGATTTTTATGTAATTGTGATAAAGAAAGAATAGAGAAAGCATTAATTAGTATTGGAGAAAAAGATATTAAAGAACTTATTAAAGAAAATGATGATATTGAAGTGAATTGTCATTTCTGTAGCACTCAATATAAATTCAATGTAGACGAATTGAGTGATATATTAGTAAAAGCTATGTCGCGTTAAGCAGATGGAGGAAATATGAGGCTAAGTATAATAATACCATTCCATAGAGGGAAACATTTTCTGGATGATTGTTTGGAAAGCCTTTCAGAACAGCAAATAAATGATTATGAAACTATATTGGTATTAGATAATGTCAAAGAAGATATTGATTCTTTATTAGAACTTTATAAAGATAAACTTAATATTAAAACAGTAGAAATTAATAAAACTATAAATCAGAAACTTTATTCAAAACATTTGGCAGATGAAAATGATAAATCCTATATATCTAAGGAAGAGCTAGATAGACGTGGCAGCGAATACAACTACAGTGGTGTTGCTGCAGCAAGGAATTTAGGGATTGAGAAATCTAAAGGAGATTATATATTTTTCCTTGATAGTGATGATTATTTGCATGAAGAATCTTTGAAAAAAATGATTAAAGTAATAGAAGATAAAGATAATAATTATGATATAATCTATGGAAGAATAAAAAAAACATGGTTCAGTAAAAAAGTATATTTCACATCATTTAACAAGGAAGATGCTTTAATTAATGAAGTTGATCAATTAACACTAACTCAATTAATAGATTATAAAAAAACTTTATCAGATATTGGCATTATAGGCATGATGATAAAAAGAGAGTATCTTAATAAATATAATATAAAATTTGATGAAAATATGATTTTTTATTCTGAACTTCCATATCTCATAAGCTTAATTAATAATATTGAAAGTAGCAAATATGTAATAGATGCATTTTATATTAAAAGAAAACATAACAATCCGATTGATTACCCATCGCTTTCACAATTAATGAGTGAAAATAAGTTTAAGGAATATATAAATGCTTATCAAATAGCTAGGGAAATATCTTCATCAGAAGATGTGAAAGAAATATTGGATCAAAAACTGATCGACTTTTATCTTGATCAATTCACCAAGAAGATAAGGCGTAGTTCAAATGAATTATGGCGAACAGAATATTTTAAAGTAATGCAAGAAGCTGTTTTATCGATAAACAATCAAGTAATTAACAACTTAACTGGTTTTGATAAGCGTCTTGTGAATGGTTTAAAAAAAGGAAATATTAAGAAATTAAAGTTATTAATTAATATTAATTTGGGCTTTAAAAAGTTATTAAGAATAAGAAAAAACAAAAGACTTATTTCATATTATTTATATTTCAAAGTATTTTCAAAAAAACCAATAATAAAAGACCTTGTATTATGCGAAAGTTTTTATGGTAAATCATATGCAGGAAATCCTAAATATTTATATGAATATTTAAGTGAGAACTATCCTGATAAATTTAAATTTGTATGGATAATAGACAAAAAGAGTCAAATACCATTTAAACATAAAAAAGTAAAACGCTTTAGTATTCGCTACGCATATTATATAGCTAGATCACAATACTATATCTTTAACAGTAGGCAACCAGAATGGGTTAGAAAAAGAAAAGGAAACACATTCTTACAAACTTGGCATGGAACACCACTGAAACGATTAGTATTTGATCAAGATGAAGTGATGGCTGCAACACCATTATATAAAGCTCAGGTATATAAACAATCAAGAGCATGGGATTACTTGGTTTCAGCTAATTACTTTTCTACAGAGGTATTTAAAAAGGCTTTTAAATTTGATAATAGAATTCTAGAATATGGTTATCCAAGGAATGATATTCTTCATAGTCAAGATAAAGAAGAGAGAGCTAGAGATATCAAGAAAAAACTTAAAATTCCAATGGATAAAAAGACTATTCTCTATGCGCCAACATGGAGAGATGATGAATATTATGGTAAAGGGAAATACAAATTTCAATTAAAATTAGATTTGCAATTATTAAAGGAAAAGCTAGGCAGTGAATATTTAATATTATTGCGAACACATTATTTTATTGCTGATTCTTTAGACATTAAGGGTGTTGAAGATTTTGCAATAAATCTAAGCAAATATGATGATATATCAGAATTATATTTAATATCTGATATACTGATAACGGATTATTCTTCTGTGTTTTTTGACTATGCCAATTTAAAAAGGCCTATGATATTTTATACTTATGATTTAGATAAATATCGAGATATATTAAGAGGGTTCTATTTTGACATAGAAAAGGAATTGCCAGGGCCAATTGTCTATACATCTGATGAGGTTGTTAATTCAATAATAAATATTAAAGAAATATCAGAAGAATATATTGATAAATATGAATTGTTTTATGAAAAATTCTGTGGACTAGAGGATGGTTGCGCATCTAGGAATATATCAAAAGAAGTGTTTAACTTATAAGTAAAATTAGTCAGTCTTATTTGATTGAAAGTTAAATATATGATATATTTTCATTAAGAGGAATGTGTTTTAAGTTATTCAACTATGAAAGGATGAATCTCATGGAGATGGACAATATAGAATTTTTATCAAATGGAGTACATGAAGAATGTGGAGTAGTGGGAGTGTATGATATTGGCGGAGAAGATGTAGTACCTTCCCTTTACTATGGATTGTTTGCACTCCAACATAGAGGGCAAGAAAGCTGTGGAATAGCAGTAAGTGATACTACTGGACCAAAGGGCAAAGTTAAGTCATGCAAAGGAACGGGGTTAGTTAGTGAGGTCCTAACAAGTGAGAATCTGGAGAATATCCATGGCAATTTAGGTGTTGGCCATGTTAGGTATTCATCAGAGAATGAAAAGAATGTACATAATATACAGCCACTTGTACTTAATTATTTTAAAGGAACACTTGCAATCGCACATAATGGTAATCTTGTTAACTCAAAAGAATTAATAGAAGAATTAGAACATACAGGAGCAATATTTCAAACTACTATTGATTCAGAAGTAATTGCTTATCATATAGCAAGGGAAAGATTAAAATCAAAAACAGTAGAAGATGCAGTCGCAAAGGCAATGAAAAAATTAAGTGGAGCATATTCGCTTGTAATCGCCAGCCCTAGAAAACTTATAGGGGTAAGGGATCCGTTTGGTTTCCATCCTTTGGTTATTGGAAAAAAAGACAATTCATATATTATTACATCTGAGACAGCAGCTCTAAGTACTATTGATGCTGAATTTATAAGAGATGTATTACCAGGTGAAATTGTAATGATAGATAATGATGGACTTCACTCAAACACTTCATTATGTCAACCGAAACTAGCTACTTGTATATTTGAATATATATATTTTGCAAGACCGGATAGTCATATAGATGGCGTAAGTGTTTATAATTCAAGGATAATGGCGGGTAGAATATTAGCACAAACTTATCCTACAAAAGCAGATGTAGTAGTAGGTGTGCCTGATTCAGGTAATGCAGCTGCTCTTGGTTATGCAATAGAATCTGGAATAGAGTTTGGTATGGCGTTTGTTAAAAATAGTTATGTAGGAAGAACATTTATTAAGCCAAAGCAAGCAATGAGAACATCAGGAGCAAGAATAAAATACAATGTATTGCCAGAAGTTGTTAAGGGTAAAAGCGTTGTAATGATAGATGATTCAATAGTTAGAGGAACTACATCAGCTAAAATTGTAAGAATGCTTAAGGATGCAGGTGCAACAGAAGTACATGTAAGAATAAGTTCGCCACCTTTTACACATCCTTGTTATTATGGTACGGATGTACCATCGTTTGATCAATTAATTGCACATAATAGTTCAAATGATGAAATAAGAGATAAAATAGGTGCAGATTCACTTGGATACTTAGCAGTTGATAGATTGAGTGAATTATTAGGTGGAGATAAAGGGTATTGTGATGCCTGTTTTACTGGAAATTATCCCATCACTCCCAATATAGACTAATTAATAATAATTTAATTCATTGTTAAGTCAATAAAGGAGGTTTATTATGTATATAGCTAAAGATAATAGATATGATAAAATGGTATATAATCGTTGTGGAAATAGTGGACTGAAACTACCAGCAGTATCATTGGGCCTATGGCAAAACTTTGGATCTAATGATAGGTATGACAATATTGAAGAAATGTGTCATGTAGCATTTGATTTAGGTATTACTCATTTTGATTTAGCAAATAATTATGGACCATATCCAGGCTCAGCAGAAGAGAATTTTGGAAAGGTTTTAGACAGAGGATTAAGACCGTATAGAGATGAATTATGTATATCAACTAAAGCAGGTTATGATATGTGGCCTGGACCTTATGGTGATAAGAATGGTTCTAGAAAATACCTTATATCATCTTTAGATCAAAGTTTAAAACGTATGAAACTAGATTATGTGGATATATTCTACCATCATGTTCCTGATATGAATACTCCAGTAGAAGAAACAGCCTTAGCATTAGACAGCATAGTTCGTCAAGGTAAAGCCTTGTATGTTGGTATTTCAAATTATAATAAAGCACAAACCAAGGCGATAGTAAATATATTTAAAGAAAACAAAACACCATTTATTATAAATCAGCCATCCTATTCAATGTTAAATAGGTGGATTGAAGAAGATGGATTATATGATTATGCTATAAAGTCTAAAATAGGACTAGCTGT
>DUQJ01000202.1 GCA_012837865.1 Clostridiales bacterium
ATTTTAAACTATTAATATTTATAACATACTTTAAGCTTTATTTCAAGAAAAGTCCTGATTTGTTGCTAGCATTCTCAATTAATTGAACCAACTCTTCATCAGTAATTACTGTTACTCGTCCATCTTCATATTCTATGTCAACCGATTCTTTAATCTCTAAAACTAATGGATGTGACTTATCAATTGAATTTTCACCTAGTTTATAATAGGTATTAATCCAATGGGCAATGCCTGCAAGACCTGAAGTGTTCGATACTGCAACTAAAACTGGTCTATTAAGAAATTTATCAGTATCAAATATATTATATATTTCTTCATTTTTTAATAATCCATCAGCATGAATTCCCGCCCTTGTAACATTAAAGTTTCTACCAACAAATGGCGTTCTTGATGGTACTCTATATCCTATTTCTTTTTCATAATAATCCGCCAACTCAGTAATTACGGTTGTATCCATACCATCTAAAGTGCCTTTTAATTGCGCATATTCAAATACCATTGCCTCTAGTGGAGTATTTCCAGTTCTTTCTCCTATACCAAACAAAGAACAATTGACTCCTGCAGCTCCATATAACCAAGCCGTAGTAGAGTTACTAACTGCTTTATAAAAATCATTATGGCCATGCCATTCCAGATATTCCGAAGGCACATTAGCATGTGTAGTAAGGCCATAAATAATACCTTGTACAGAACGCGGAATAACTGCACCAGGGAAATTCACTCCATAACCCATAGTATCACATGCTCTAATTTTAACTGGTATATTATATTCTTTACTTAACCTCATTAATTCTCTACAAAATGGAATTACAAAACCATGTATATCCGAGCGGGTTATATCCTCTAAATGACATCTTGCTGCTACGCCTGTCTCTAAGCATTCTCTTACAACAGATAAATAATGTTTTAAGGCTTCTTTTCTTGTCATCTTCATTTTATAAAAGATATGATAATCAGAACAACTAACTAAAATTCCCGTTTCTTTTAGTCCTAAATCTTTAACAAGTTCAAAATCTTTTTTACTGGCCCTTATCCATGATGTTACTTCTGGGAATTTATACCCCCTATTCATACATTCATAAACTGCATCGCGATCCTTCTTGCTATATAAGAAAAACTCTGATTGCCTAACTTTACCTTGTGGTCCACCCAGCTTATGTAGGTAGTCAAATATAGTTACTATTTGCTCTGTCGTATAAGGCGCTCTAGATTGCTGTCCATCTCGGAAAGTAGTATCTGTTATAAATATATCTTGTGGTAAATTATGTGGAACAATTCTATCATTAAATGCAATTTTGGGAACTTCATCATATGGAAATAAATTCCTAAATACATTAGGCTCTTCTACATCAACCATTTGATAAATAGGTTCCTCTAATTGTAATAAATTCGTTTGTTTATTAACATAAACTCTTCTTTGCTCCATAATATACTCTCCTACCTTTAATCTTTTTAATTTGTTTAATTGTATACAATTAAGATGGAGATGTCAATATGTTAATTAAATATTTTTATTACTATAAATTGCAATATTAAATGTCCG